>JBFGLX010000022.1:0-20047 GCA_041575955.1 Thermoanaerobaculia bacterium | reverse complement strand
TCGGTCGAAGACGTCCGACCGACGAAGTCCACCAGGACGGCGCCGAGCAGGCCGGTGAGGAACAGGCCCCCGGTGAGAATGACCCAGACCCTGCCCCAATGCGCCGCCGAGGTGTAGTGCGGCAAGGGCCGGAATCGGACCGTCCAGCGCTGCCCGGCGATCAGGAGGTCGCTCGACCAGCCCAGCTCGGCCGCCACGCCGGTCGTCTCTTCGCTCGAGGTCTTGAACTCGCAGAGCGTGCGGGGATCTTCCGGATCAGACGTGTCGGCGATCGCGTAGTCGACGTTCCCTCCACGGAATGCCCCCAGGGCGGTCTCGATCATCGCCTCGGCCCTGAACACGCCCGACACGAAGGAGTGCAGGTTGCGGCGACGTTGATCGGGGGAGTCGCGCGGCAGGCCCTGCTCGTAGATCGGCGCGAAGAACAGGAACCCCGGCTTTTGATCCGGCTCTTGCACCAGGGTGATCGGCGCGGTCGCCCGTATCTGTCCGGTGTCGCGCGCCTTGGCCAGCGCTCCGGCGCGGTCCGGGTCCGAGGCCAGGTCGTAGCCGAGGGCCCGCCGGTTCCTCTCGGGCGGCTCGATGTAGGTGACCACGACGTACTCGTCACGATCCGCGGCCGGCACCAGCTCGTCGTCGGCGTTCCCCTCGGTGATGGAAAACCCGGGGAACCCCTCTTGCCTCACCTGGTCCTCGAAGGCGGATCGACCATCCCCGGGTACCACGGCGTTCCAGCTCAACCCGGACAGATCGGGATGCCGCTCGAAAGCCGCCCCCACGAAGACCCGAAAGTCGGAGCGGTCGAACTCGCCGTGAGTCTCGAAGAGGCTGACGATCGAATGGAGGATCTCGAGCTTGGACAGGATGCTCTGCTCGAGCGTTCCCACCATGCTCTCGGCGAGCCGCTGAAAGTCGGCTTGCGCCCTTTCCAGCTCCCGGTTGCGCGCGCCGGCATACCCCATGAGCGTTATCGCCAGGGCGCCCAGAATCGGCAACGAGACGTAGAGACGGGTCCGGCTGCCGGCCCGGTGGAGGTCCATGACCCAGGCGGCCAGGAAGGGGACGACCACCAGCACGCCGACCGAGTCGCCGAGCCACCAGATGCCCCAGCTGCGAGCGAAGGCGGCGCCGTCGATGCTGCCAGAGACGAGCAGGCTGGCGACGCCGATCGTCGCGTTGGTCAGACAGGCGAGCGGACCGCCGAGGGTCATCGTTCGGACGATGCCGCCGAGACGATCGAGATCGCCGGGGAACCCGACCCAGCGCCGGACCAGGTAGGCGCCCAGAAAAGCCTGCAGCACGGCGCCCACGGCGACGGCGGCGGGCAGGGCGGCCGAGCCGAGGATCGTCGCGACGCTCGTGGAGTCGAACGAGGTGAAGACGTTGACGAAGAACGAACCTACGAAGACGCCCGGCCACACGCGGTAGCCGAACAGGAGGGTCCCAGCCAGGGCGACGCCGGCCGCCGGCCAGACGGCCGTCGCGTAGCCCGGGGGGATCGCCAACAATAGGGCGAGCCGGCCGAGGGCGAAGTACGCCAGCCCGACGCCGGCGGTCGCGACGAGCCACCCCAAGGCGGTTGACCTGGATGACCGTTGCGCGTCGAACATGCTCTAGCCTGACCTTCTCGCCAACCTTGGTCCAGGACGCCGGAAATCCTGAATCTGCTGCGTTTCTCTCCGGTCGGGCTCCTGTTCGAGTATAGACCGGACGCACCCTGCCGGTGGCCCGCCGACCCGACCCCTCACGCCGTGGCCGCGCTCGCCAGCACCTCCCATTTGAGGTGCTTGCGGAGCTCGTCCGCGGTCGGGCTGTCGACACGCTCGACGAACGGGCCGAGCGGGCCCGAGTACATCAGCTCGCCGCCGTGGACGCCGCCACCGGGGCCGAGGTCGATCACCCAGTCGGCGCGCGAGATGAGATCGAGGCTGTGCTCGACCACCACCACACAGTGGCCGCGCGCGACCAGCTTGCGCAGGGTGCGGTAGAGGAGATCGATGTCCGACATGTGGAGGCCGGTGGTCGGCTCGTCGAACATGAAGAGCCGCGGCTCGCGGCTGCCGCGCTGGTCGAGGAAGCTCGCCAGCTTGAGGCGCTGCGCCTCGCCGCCCGACAGGGTCGAGGTGGCCTGGCCGAGCCGCAGGTAGCCGAGGCCGACGTCGGCCAGGGTGCGCAGCTTGCGGCACAGGCGCTTGTGGTCGGCGAAGTGCTCGAGAGCGCTGTCGACCGTCATCTGCAGGGTCTCGGAGATGTCGAGGCCCTGGTAGCGCGCCGCCAGCACCTCGCGCTCGAACCTCTTGCCCTGGCAGCCGTCGCAGGTGACCGTGACCGCCGCCATGAACTGCATGTCGACCTCGACCTCGCCGGTCCCCTGGCACACCTTGCAGCGCCCCTTGTCGAGGTTGAACGAGAAGTGGCCCGCCGAGATCCGGCGCCGCTTGGCCTCCGGGGTGGCGGCGTAGAGCTTGCGGATCTCGTCGTAGGCCTTGACGTAGGTGACCGCGTTCGAGCGGCTCGAGCGGCCGAGCGGACGCTGATCGACCAGGACGACCTCGGCCACCCGGTCGAGGCCCTCGATGCCGTCGCACTCGCCGAGCTCGTAGTCGACGATGCCTTGCGACCGTTGGTGATGGGCGAAGAGCACGTTCTCGACCAGGGTCGACTTGCCCGAGCCGGAGACGCCGGTCACCGTCACCAGGCTTTCGAGCGGAAAGTCGGCGTCGAAGCCCCTGAGATTGTGGGCGCGCGCGCCGCGCACCGTGACCCGCGGCTTGGACTCGATCTCCTGTTCGAGAGTGTCGCGCCCGCGCTCGCGCCGGAAGCGGGCGATGTGCGCGCGCGCGGCGGTCGCCGGCCGCTCCTGCAGGTAGACCCCGGTCACCGAGCTCTCCGAGCTCACGATCTCCTGGAGAGAGCCCTCCGCGACCACCCGCCCCCCGTGCTCGCCCGCCGCCGGGCCGAGGTCGATGATGTGGTCGGCGCCGCGGATCAGCGTGCGGTCGTGCTCGACCACCAGCACGGTGTTGCCGCGCGCGGCCAGGTCGCCCAGCAGATCGACCAGGCGGTCACTGTCCTTCGGATGCAGGCCGATGGTGGGCTCGTCGAGCACGTAGAGGGTGCTGGTCAGCCCCGAGCCGAGCGCCGCCGCCAGGTGGATGCGCTGGGTCTCGCCGCCCGAGAGCGTCCGCGCCTGGCGGTCGAGGGTCAGGTAGTCGAGTCCCACCCGGTGCAGCACCTCGATGCGCTCGGTCAGCTCCTCGAGCAGATGGCCGGCCAGCGCGCGCTGGCGCGCGCTCCACTCCCGGGCGCCGAGCCACGAGCGGAACTCCTCGATGCTCTTGGCGCAAAGGTCGGGCAGGGTCTCCCCCGCCACCAGCACCGCCAGCGCCGCCCGCTGCAGGCGCCCGCCGTCGCATTCGGGGCACGGATCGTAGGCGCGATAGCGCGCCAGGAGCGTGCGCACGTGCAGCTTGTACGAGCGCCGCTCGAGCCAGGCGAAGAACTTGTCGAGGTTGGTGAAGTCCCCCTCGCCGCTCCACACCCATCGGCGCTGCTCGTCGGTCAGGTCGCGCCACGGCGTCGCCAGCGGCACGCCCGCCTCGGCCGCGGCCGGGAGCAGCTCGTCGTAGAGCTCCTCGTAGGCCGGCGAGTTCCAGGGCGCGATCGGCCGCTCGGCGAGCGAGCGCTCCGGATCGGGGATCACCCGCAGCCGGTCGACGCCGATCACGCGCCCGAAGCCCTGGCACTCCTTGCAGGCACCGAGCGGCGAGTTGAACGAGAACAGCGCCGGGATCGGCTGGTGGAAGCGCTCGCCGCAGGTCGCGCACGACAGCCGCTCGCCGAAATGGACGACGCCGGCATCGCTCCGGGCCTCGACCATGCCCCGGCCCAGCCGGTAGCCCTCCTCGATGGCCGCGGCGGTGCGCAGGGTCGAGCCGCTCGACGCCCGGAAGCGGCCGAGCGCCAGCTCCAGCGGATCGAGCTCCTTGCGCCAGACCTCCTTGGAGGTCATCCGGACCACCTCGCCGCCATCGAGCCGGCGGGCGTAGCCCTGGCGCACCAGCTCGCGCAGCGCGGCGCTCGCCCCGCGCTTCGGGCGCGGCACCCGGACCGCCAGGGTGAAGCGCTCCCCCGCCGCTCCCGACTCGAGCAGCTCGGCCGCCCGGTCGGGCGTGAAGCTGGTCGCCGGACCGTGCCCGCGCGGGCACTGCACCTCGCCGAGATGGGTGAAGAGCAGCCGCAGGACGTCGTAGACCTCGGTGATCGTGCCCACCGTCGAGCGCGCGTTCTTGATCGAATTGTGCGCCACGATGGCCACCGCCGGCAGGACGTTCTCGATGTCGTCCACCGGTGGCCGCTCCATCTGATCGAGGAACTGGCGAGCGTAGGTGGACATCGACTCGACGAAGCGGCGCTGCCCTTCGGCGTAGATCGTGTCGAAGGCGAGCGACGACTTGCCGGCCCCCGACGGCCCGGTGACCACCGTCACCCGGCCGTGCGGCACCCGGCAGTCGATGGCCTTGAGATTGTGCGTCCGGGCGCGCCGGACGTTGAGGGAGACCTGGCTGGCTCGCGTTGCGGGGCTCATGAGCGGTCGGACCCACCCCGGAACCACGGATTCCGGGACCAGATCAGCCGTACATGATATCGCGAACCTCGCTGCTTTCCCGACGCTGACGCCGGCGGCGCCAGAAAGGCCGATCGCGGAAACGCCGCTCGGCAGCGTAGATCCGCAGCCGGTCGAGGCGGTACTGCGCCAGCGCCTCCCGCCACACCCGGGCGTAGCGGCGCAGCGCCGCGCCGTCGTCGTCCTCGAGGAGGGCCAGCGCCGCCCGCCGGCCCGACCAGAGCGCCGAGGCGATGCCGTGCGAGGAGAGCGGGTCGAACGCCGCCGCGGCGTCGCCGGCGGCGGCCCAGCCGGCACCGAACAGCGGCCGCGATCGCTGGCTGCTGGCGTCGGTGATGGCGGGCGGACCGACGAGCCGGTAGCCGGCGGTGGCGATTCGCTTGGCGGTGTAGAAGCTGTCGTCGACGAGCCGGCGCCAGACCGGCGCCGAGCGCGCCAGGTCGACTGGCAGCAGATCGGAATCGCTGAACCAGGCGACGACGAGCCGGCCGTCGGGCAGCAGGGCGGAGTAGAACCAGCCGCCGGGGAGGGCTTCGATCAGCGTCCCGGGGGTGGCCTCGATGTCGCGACCGACCGGATCGAGAAAGACGTAGGCCGCGACCAGCCGATCGTCCTTCAGCCGCCGCCCCAGCCGGCGACCGATCGCCGCCGTGCGGCCCGAGGCGTCGAGGACGCGAGCGGCCTCGAGCGCGCCGCCGTCGCTGAGCTCGAGTGCCACCGGCCCGCCGCCGGCGCCGGCCTCGACGTCGATCACGCGAGCCCGGAACCGCCGGTGGTCGCCGGCCCGCCGCCACAGGAAGCGCTCGAAGCGCGGTCGGTCGAGGTGCCAGCCGGCTCCGGCGGCGCCGCCACCGGCCTCGCGCTCCTCCAGAAACCGGCTGCCCCAGGACGAGAAGACGCTTCGCGCCGGCAGGTGCCGCTCGGCGAGGAACTCCTCCCAGACGCCGAGCCGGAGCAGCTCCTTGCCGGCTGCCGGGGCCAGCGATTCGCCGATCAGATCGTCCGCCGGCCGCTCGGGCCCGACCACCGCCAACCGCAGGCGCCGGCCGCCGAGCGCCAGCAGCGCCGCGGCGGCGGCGACGCCGCCGCCGACGACCACCAGATCAAACGGCGCCGACGCTCTCGCCACCGGTCAGGCGTCGCCTTCGCCGGGCGGCCCGAGGCCGCGGTTGGGTGGCGCGCCGGTCTCGAGGTCCATCGACCCGCGGCCGACCTCGACGTAGATCTCCTCGGGCACGTAGGGCTTCAGCTCCTCGGGGAGGTTCTCCGGCCGCTGCCGCTTGACGACGAAGCCCATCTGGCTCCACAGGTCGACCATGCGGGCCAGCCCGTCGATGTAGCTGGCGTTGGCGTGGTAGCCGATGCCGGCGACGCCACGCGACCAGTGCTCGCGCCCCTCGAAGAACTCGAGCCGCTCGCGCGGCGAGAGGTCGTCGCGCAGGAACTGCCGGTAGTAGGCCTCCGGCAACACGTCGATCGGCAGCAGCGCCGGCCACCAGGTGGCGTTGGGGAAATCGTTGGCGAAGATCACGAACTGGCAGCTGAAGGCGTCGCCGTGCCAGGGCAACCCCAGCCAGCGGGTCAGGTCGCCCGGCATCTGCGGGCCGATCGGCGCGTCGGCGCCGGTGGCCACGATGTCGGCCTCGCCGCTGTCGCGGCTGGCCTCGATGGTGCCGCCGAACGCCCGCGCCGGCGTCAGCAGCCGCCCGACGTCCTGCAGCAGGCTCGGCCGGTTGCCCAGGGCGATGCGGAACGGCACGTCGTCGCGGTAGAGCGCCCCCTGGCGCATCGGCCAGGTGAGCTCGACCCCGGGGTGGAAGGCGCCACCCGAGCACGGCTCGAGAGCGGCTTGGGTGAGCGCCGCGGGCTGCTGCTCCAGCGGCACGTCCTCGAGCGCGGCGATGGCGTCGAGCCGCTCGTCCTCGTAGTCGTCGACGAAGTTGCCCGCCGCCCACTCGCCGAGGATCCAGTATTGCATCCGCGGCATCAGGAACCAGTGCGCCGGGCTGAAGTCGTAGTTGACGCCGCTGCCCAGCATGTAGGGCAGCTTGTACTGCTGCACGTCCTCGGAGTCGGGATCGCGGAACTGCTCGAAGACGTGCCGGCGGAACGCCGCGTTGCCCGGCGACGGATCGGCCAGCCGGCGCATGTAGCCGGGGTCGAGGAAGTCGCCGATCTCGATCCAGCCCTCGCGGTGGCGGGCCGCGGCCGAGACCCAGACCATCAGCCCGAGACGCCTGAACAGCGGATAGACGTCGCGGCGGAACGAGAGCGGCAGCGCCGGCGGCTCGACGAGCTGCTTGTCGTGGATCATCACGTCCTTGATGACGTCGTAGAGGGTGATGAACGCCGGGATCTCGGGGGCGAAGTTGGGCCCGCAGCAGGCCACCCACGCCGGCTCGGCGGTCATCGATCCGCCGTCCGTGGAGACCGTCGCCTTGACCCAGCCGTCGCACCAGTCGTCGAACCAGCCGTCGTTGTCCGAGAACGAGTCGACCGGGTTGTCGGGAACCACCGAGGCTCCGTCACCGTCGCCGGGGAAGACCAGCAACCGGCCCTCCCCGTCGGTGCGCAGCTCGCCCAGCGGCACCCGCCGGCGGTAGGGCTCGACCCAGAAATCGCCGGCCATCTGGTAGGGCGCTTCGCCGCCACCGGCGTTGACGCCGCGGCCGGAGATGCGCACCGGGCCGGCGTCGATCAGCAGCTTCTCCCGGTCGGCGCCGCCAATGAACTGGTTGCGCCGCTGCCCGGGCAGCCCGGGAGCTAGCGACCCCATGTCGAGGGGGTTGTTGAAACCGTACCAGGCCGCCTTGGTGTTGGCCACGTGGACGCTCCACTCGATCCGGTCGCCCGTAGCGGCGCTGACCTCGCGCACCACCCGTCCCTCGCGGTCGAAGCCGTACACCCGGAAGCGCTGGACCTGCTTCTTGATCAGCCCCGGGCCGTCCTTGAAGCCGCCCTCGGGCCGCGGCGCCAGCCCCGGCACCTCGGGGGCGAGGAAGAACCGCCGGCTGTTGCCGACGCGGCAGATGCCGATCGCCGGGAAGATCGCCAGCGAGGCGATCGGCGAGCCGGCCGGGGCCTTCGTGTCCGGGCCGTCGATCGCCAGGGCGGCCTTGTTCGGCAGGCAGCCGAGCAGCGCCGAGACCGAGAACGCCGAGGCGCCGGCGAGAAAGTCGCGCCGGCGGATCTCGGAGTCGTCGGCCTTGGCGTCCCGGGTTGGCCGTGGGGGGGTCGGCACGTGCGGTGGCTTGGGCATGACGGCACTCCTCTCCAGTGAACCGGTGTGCGCCCCGGCGGCACGGGCGCTCGCCGATCGACGCGAACCACTCTGTCGGTGATCGAAACCCGGCAAGTCTATCAGCGGCAGAAGCTCGCCAAGAACCCTCGGTTTTTCGGGGTCGCGTAGGGGGACATCGACTCGACGAAGAGCCGGTGCCCTTGCCAGCCCGGCCGTCCAGATATCCCAGGGGCTCGGAGCCGTTACGAGGCCTGGAAGCGCGAGCCCGACCGCGGGGCGCCAGCGGCCATCGGGTAGACTCTCGCCGATCGCTCGAAAGGGAGCCCGCACGCCCAGGGCGGGAAGCGCGGCTCGAGGCGTCACGATGATCGGCCGAAGCCTCTGCCACTTCACGATCACCGAGCGCCTTGGCGCGGGCGGGATGGGCGAGGTCTACCGCGCGCACGACCAGCGGCTCGACCGCCAGGTGGCGCTGAAGATCCTGCCGGCCGAGGTGAGCTCGAACGCCGAGCGGCTGGCTCGGTTCCGGCGAGAGGCTCGCCTGCTGGCGGCGCTCAATCACCCCAACATCGTCACGGTCTTCTCCATCGACGAGGCGGACGGCGTTCACTTCCTGACCATGGAGCTGGTCGAGGGCCAGACCCTCGACCGGGTGGTCCCTCGAAACGGCCTGCCGCTCGATCGCTTTTTCTCGCTGTCGCTGCAACTGATCGACGCCGTGGCCGCAGCCCACGACAGCGGCGTCGTGCACCGCGACCTCAAGCCCTCGAACGTCATGGTGACCGGTAGCCAGGTCGTCAAGGTGCTCGACTTCGGTCTGGCCCGACCGAGCGACGAGGCGGCGGCGGGCGAGAGCCACGAGTCGACCGCCTTCCTCACTTCCGAGCACCGGGTGCTGGGCACGCCCGCGTACATGGCTCCCGAGCAGGTCCGAGGCGAGCGCGCCTCGCAGCAGTCCGACATCTTCTCGCTCGGCATCCTCCTCTACGAGATGGCCACCGGGCGCTCGCCGTTCGAAGGCAAGAGCCGCATCGAGGTGATGTCGTCGATCCTCCGCGACCAGCCGGCGCTGGCGACCGATCTGCGCTCGGACCTGCCGCCGCATCTCGCGAGGATCGTGCGCCGCTGCCTCGAGAAGAAGATCGGGGACCGTCACCAATCCGCCCGCGACCTGCGCTTCGCCGTCGAGGAGCTGCGCGACGAGCTCTCGGCGGGGGAAGCGTTGCCCAGCGCCCACATGATCGGCGCGATGCCCGAGCGGCGAGCGCGCCACGGGCTCGTCGCCGCGGCGGCCCTCGCCGGCGCCCTCGCGCTCGGTCTCTGGATCTGGAGCTCCATGTCCCCGGACGAGCCGCTCGAGGAGGCCCTGATCGCGACTCCGGTCGTCACCTGGCCTTCCGAGGAGCGGGCCATGCGCATCTCGCCGGACGGCGACTGGCTCTCCTTCCTCTCCGACCGCGACGGCAGCAAAGGCCTCTGGATACAGCGCACGGAGGGCGGGGAAGCCAGGGCCGTCGTGTCCGGCGAGCGCACTGTTCTCGACCACGCCTGGTCACCCGGCGGAGACGAGATCGCCGTCCTCACCCGGCAGGGCGACCGGCCGCGGCTCGAGGTCGTGCCGGCTCCGCTCGGCGGCCGCTCCCGACTCAGCCTGGAGCTCTCCGCCGGCCTGTCCGTCGTCGACTGGGTCGGGGACCTGGTATTCCTGGAAGCGCCCGACGGCCTCTGGACCCTCGATCTCACCACGGGCGAGCAGGCCCCCGTTCCTCTGAGGGACGGCGAGTTCGAGTTCCGGCGCCACTTCGACCTGAGCGCCGACGGCGGCACCCTGGTCTTCTCGGCTCTGCGCGGCGGCCGCGAGAATCTCTGGGCCCAGACGCTGCCGGACGGCGAGCTCGAGCCCCTGACCGACGACGACGCCAAGGCCACCTTCCCCCACTGCCTGGGCGTCGACTGCGATCGGGTGGTCTACCTGTCGAACCGCACCGCGCAGACCGATGTCTGGGTGCTCGAGCGGAAGTCCGGGGCGAGCCGTCAGCTCCGGGTCCCGACCCGAGTCGAGGCTCTGCACGACGCCTCCCTCGACGGCGCAATCATCGCTCTGCAGGTGATTCATGAGGTCGCGGATCTCTGGTTCTACGATCGCGCCGCGGACCGCCATCGGCCGCTCACCGCCGATTCGCTGTCCGACTACTCGCCGAGCGCGGGCGCCGGCTCGAGCCTGATCGCGTTTCAGCGCTCTCGCCCCGACACCGAGCTCGCCGCTCCGTTTCTGGATGCGCGCGTCCTGGTCGCCGAACTGCGCCAGGGGGCCCTGGCCGACCTCCGTCCGATCGCGGAGCGCGGCTACGCCCCGGTGCTCTCGCCAGACGGCGACCGGGTCGCCTACCTCGAGACCTCGGACGATGGCGCGCTCCCCTACTTCACCAAGCTCTGGGTAGCCGAGGTCGAGAGCGGCCGGAAGCGCAAGGTGACCGACCACTTTCAGATGACGGGCTTCAACGAGCTGCCGGCCGCCATCGAGGCGAGAAACGTGCTGTGGGCGGCGCCCGACGCGCTGCTCTACGTGGAGGCCTCCGAGTCGATCGTCCCCGAGATCCGCCGCTCGCGCCTGAGCGACGCCCAGAGCCTTCCCGAGACGCTCACGGCCGGAGAGCCTCGGAGCCAGATCCTCGATGTGAGACAGTCCGCGGCGGGAGATCTCGGGTTCGTCTACCGCACGTTCGACAGCCCGTCGTGGAAGCTCCGCGTGCTCGGTCCGGCGACCGGGATCTCGACGCTCTACGCGCGCGAGCTCCCGCAAGGGATTCTGCGCCTCCTCGGCCCGCTCGACGGCGGACGCTGGGTCCTCGCCGAGACGCCGGCGCTGTCGGGCGTCGGCGGCCGAGTCGAGATCCTCGATTTTCGGGCGGGGGGTCCCGGTCGCGAGATCGCCGCGATCGAGGGGGCCAGCATCTGGACCGCGGTGCTGGATCCGGACGGGCCGGCGGTCCTGCTGAGCGCGGCCCGGGGCGCGACTTCTGATATCATCAGAATCGATCTCGACAGCGGCCAAAGCGTCAGGGTGACGGACAACCCCCTCCCCGGGGTCGTGTTTTGCGGCATCCAGCCCCAGGGAGAGGGCGACCTCGTCTACTCCCGCCAGCAGAGAAATGCCGATCTGTGGCTGCTCAGACGCGGCCCCTCGGCATCGTCCGATCACCGTTGAGAAAGGGGAATCGACATGGGGAAGAAGCCAACCAAGCCAAGCAAGAAGGCCACGGTCACCAAGACGCCGAAGGACTCCCAGGTCTACGCCGGCATTCGCTGGTCGGTGAACGCCCTCGAGAACCTGGCGCTCGAGGCCTACTGGGAGGACACGAAGAACTGGCCCGAAATCCAGAAGTGCCTCGACGTAGCGTACAAGTGCCTCTACCCGCTCGGCTCGCCGCGGGGCGGCGACGACTGTCCCTGGCCCAGCTGCGGTCAGGGCACCCGCTGCAAGCCCATCTGCGAGTAGCGCTCCAAGGAACGCCGAGCGGTCGGGCGGCGGCTGGCAGGTAGCGACAGGATGCGCCAAGCGCCTCGATCCTGGAGGATGAAGCGGAGCGTGGCGCTCTGTGTCGGAGCGCTCGCCGGCGCCTGCGCCCACGAGCCCTCGCCGCCGGCCGCAGAGCCCCGGCCCGGGCTCGGCTCGGCCCTCGAGGCCCTGCCGCCGCTCGACTTCCGCGTCCTCAAGGTCTGGGACGGCGAGTCCGAACGGGCGTTCGAGGTCCGGCTGGCTCCGACTCCGAGCGCCGAGCCGAGCCAGCTTCCGACTCCGATCTGTGAGCCCTCGGCGATCGCTCGCGGGGACGAAGCGCGCTGGGTGCTCATCCGCTACCACGTCGCCGGCCTTCTGCCGATCACCCGGGACGCCCTGGAGAGCATCCCCCGGGAACAGGCGATCGAGCGCGTTCTGGCGCGCGCCCGGGAGATCGCCGAGGTCGCGGCCGAACAGCACCGCGGGCTCACCGGACGAGCGGTCTCGGAGGATCAGGGCTTCGGGCCTTTCCTGTACGATCTTCTCCGGGCCGAGGCTATCCACGAGCTCTGCCAAAGTCCCCTGGTGGCGTTCGTGGGACCCTACCGCCAGCCGCAACGCCTCGATCGGAGAGGCGCCGGCGACAACGAGTACCCGACGATCCCCCAGGTCCTTCCCAAGACCGCGACGCAGGTGGTCCAAGAGGGGGGCTTCACCGGCTCCGGAGTCAAGATCGCGCTCCTCGAGGCGGGCAAGCCGGTCGATCTCGGCTGCTTCGTGCTCGGCGGCGTGCAGACCCTCGACGGTAACGAGTCGGCGCACATCACCAACGTGATGAGCATGGTCGGCAGCCGGGACCGGTTCGACAGTTGCAGCGCGCCGCCGGTGGGGTACGCCCCGGCGGCGGAGCTCTTCGCCGCCAACGCCCAGTGCGACCAGGAAGGCAAGGTGATCAGCGACTGGCTGAAGGCCTTCAAGTGGGCGGCCGGAAAGAAGGTCGACATCGTCAGCATGAGCTTCCACGAGTTGAGCGAGGAGACCGTCGGGACGTTGAGCTCCCGCGACGTCTTCTTCGACTACTGGGCCGTCCATCTGCCGATCGCCGTCTTCACCTCGGCGGGCAACGAGGGGTGTCTCGGCGAGCTGTGCGCTTCCGCCTTCGCTTCGGGCAAGGGCTACAACTTCCTCGGCATCGCGAACGTCTTCACCGAGCGCGGGCGGTGCGAGACCTCGATCGACCCCGAGAGCAGCTGGCGCAATCCCTTAACGCCCCACCTCGACCGGGAGCTGCCGGAGCTCGCCATGCCCGGAAGCCGCTACTGCTTCGACGAGGAGGAAGACTGTCACGACTTCGGCGGCACCAGCGCGGCGACGCCCGCGGCGGCCGGCATCGCCGCGCTCCTGCTCCAGGCGAATCCCTTTCTCGAGTCGCAGCCGGAGGCGACCCGGGCGATTCTGCTGGCCGGCGCCGACTATCAGCTGGCCGACGAGATGCTCTGGGGGCCGAGCCCCTGGGTCGACGGCCACGACGGCGTCGGTCTGGCGCACGCTCGGCTCGCCCTCGCCGCGGCGCAGTCCCGGAGCACTCCGCAGACCCCCCTTGCGCACGCCCACGACTACGGTGATCTCACCTCCGGAATGTTCGGGGCCGAGCCGGCCGAGCCGGTGGATCGGCCGGGCGGGCTCGAGATGGTCGAGGCGCGCGTTCTCGACCTCACCTGGGAGATTCTGGTTCCCGACGGAAGCTTCGAGTGCGCGAGCGAGGGTGGCCGGTCGGAAGGCGAGTGCCCGCCCCGGGTGCGCGTCGCCCTCGCCTGGAACAGCAGCCTCCAGTCGCAAAACGGACCGAGCGTCCTCGATCTCGACCTCGACCTTCGAGTCGTCGGTCCGGACAACGCCTCCGCCTGGTCCGCCACCAGCGACAACAGCTACGAGCTGGTGGCCTTCGAAGCCACCGAGCCGGGCGTGCACGAGATCAGGGTGTACGCCTACGACGTTCCCGACCAGCTCGAGAACCGCTACGGCCTGGCCTGGGTGGTGACCAAGGGCTGCCCGTAACCCGCCGTGACTCCTTGACCGCCACTTCCTCGACCGGGTCGTCGAGCCTTCGGGAGCGGCCGGCAACCTGATGCACGACGCGCACATCGCGGCGCTCTGCCTCGAGCACGGCGTCTCCGAGTTGCTGACGGGCGACCGCGACTTTCTTCGCTTTCCCGATCTGCGGGTTGTCAATCCGTTCGCCTAGACCGACCTGCCCGCCAGCATGATCTACAACGGTTTCATCTCCTACAGTCACGCAGCGGACGACCGCCTGGCCCCGGCACTGCAATCCGCGCTGCACCGCTTCGCGAAGCCGTGGTACCGGCTGCGATCCCTGCGCATCTTTCGCGACAAGACCAGCCTCTCCGCCAATCCGGCCCTGTGGACCGCGATCGAGGCCGCCCTCGGCCGGTCGGATTGGTTCCTGCTCCTGGCATCGCCGCAATCGGCCCAATCGCATTGGGTGGAGCAGGAGCTTTCGTGGTGGTTCGCGAATCGACCGGCCGGGAAGCTCCTGATTCTGCTGACCGGCGGCGAGCTGGTGTGGGATTCGAGTGCGCGAGACTTCGACTGGTCGCGCACAACGGCACTGCCCGCCAGCCTGGGTGGGCGGTTCGACGACGAGCCCCTGTACGTGGATCTGCGTTGGGCCAGGAACGACGATTCGCTGAGTCTTCGCCACACGCAGTTCCGCGCCGCCGTGCTCGACATCGCGGCCCCGCTGCTCGGGCGCGCCAAGGACGATCTCGACGGCGAAGACGTGCGCCAGCATCGGCGCACGCGGCGCGTCGCGGGGGCGGCGGCGATCGCGCTGGTCGTCCTGACCGTCGCGTCGGTCGTCGCTGCCTACCTCGCCACCCAACAGAGTCGCATCGCGCAGTCGCGAGAGCTGGCGGTCAGCGCCATGTCACAGCTACCGTTCGACCCGGAATTGTCCATGCTCCTCGCTCGCGCAGCGGCGGAGCGATCGCCGACGGCGGAGAGTGAGCGTGCGCTGCGGATCGCGCTTCTGGAGTCGCGGGTCCGGGTGGTGATGAAAGGGGGCGGTGGTGGTCTCTGGAGCGTCGCGTACACGCCCGACGGCAGCCGTCTGCTCGTGGCCGGCGAGGACAAGGTCGTGCGGATCGCGCCGGTGGCGGGCGGGAACGCGGTCGGAGAGCTTCGTGGCCACGGCGACCGGGTGCACAGCGTAGCGGTCAGCCCGAACGGCGCGTTCGCGGTCACGGCGAGCGACGATCGCACGGCACGGGTGTGGAGCCTGACCACCGCCGAAGAGGTGGCGCGGAGCCCGGCGCACCGCGGCGTCGTCTCCCAGGCGGCGTTCAGCCCCGATGGCCGGCTGGTGCTGCTCGTGTCGGAAGGAAACGGCGCGCGGGTATGGGATACGACGACGGGAAGGGTCGCGTTCGAGCTGCGCGGCCACCAGGCGCCCATCAACTCCGCGGCCTTCAGCCCCGATGGTGCGTGGCTCCTCACGGGCAGCGACGACGCGACGGCCCGGGTGTGGGACTCGCGCACGGGCGAGACGGTCGCGGTGCTTCATCCCGAATCGAGCGCGGTCAGGCAGGTCTTGTTCAGCCCGGATGGAAGGCTCGCCGCGGCCGTCTCGTTCCTGTCCGTTCACCTCTGGCAGGTGGGCAGCTGGAGCCCGGTCTCGAGCATTGACGCCGAGTCGTCGGTCGTCGCCGCCGTGTTCAGTCCCGATGGTTCGCGACTCGCGCTGGTGGAGTCCCTCGGGTTCGAGATGCACGTCTGGGACTCGCGCACCGGGTCCAGGCTCGCGGACTGCGTCGGCCACACCGGCCGCATCTTCAGCGCCGCCTTCAGCCCGGACGGCAGGCGTCTCGTCACGGCAAGCGAGGACAAGACGGCGCGGGTCTGGAACGCCGCAACCGGCTCGACGCTCGTCGTCCTGCGCGGCCACCGGGGCGTCGTCACGAAGGCGCAGTTCCATCCCGACGGCACTCGCATCGCGACCGCGAGCCTCGACGGCACCGCGCGCATCTGGGAGGCCGCGATCCTGCCGGACTTTCGCGAGTTGAAGCCGTCGGAGCTCCGGGTCGAGCGCACCGGTTTCAGCCCCGACGGCACCCTGGTGTGGGTGACCGGCTCCGCCAACCGGGCCGCGCTGTTCACCGTCGCCAACGCCGCCCTGCGTCTCGAGCTGCCGCGACATCCACGCGCGATCGCCGACGTAGCCTTCCCTGCCGATCGACGATGGTTCGCAACCGCGGGCTACGACGGCGTCGTGCGCCTATGGCAGTTGCCCGGCGGAGAGCCGCTCGCGACTCTGGCCGGACACGGAGGTGCCGTCACCCGCGCTGCGTTCAGCCCGGACGGAACGTACCTTCTGACCTCGGGCGCCGACGCCCGTACGCGGCTGTGGAACGTGGAGAGGCAGTCCGCGACCGCCACCCTGCGCGGGCGGGCGGACAAGGCCGGCGCCGCTGCCTTCAGTCCGGACGGCAGGCGGGTGGTGACCGTCCAGGAGGACACGGCCATCGTGTGGGACGCGCGCACCGGAGAGCGCATGGCGTCTCTGCCCGCGACGAAGGATCATTCGGTCACCGCCGCGGCGTTCAGCCGCGATGGGCGGCTGGTGGTCACCTCCAGCATCGACAAGATCGTGCGCCTCTGGGACGTGGCTGCCGCGCGGCCGCTGCGCGAGATGAAGGGCCACACCGACGGCGTGACCGGCGCATGGTTCAGCGCCACCGGACAGCTCGTCGCCAGCGTCGGTCTAGATCGCACCGCCCGGGTGTGGGACGCGGCGACCGGCGATCAACTGACCGAGCTGCGTGGTGATCGCGACAACTGGGAGTCGGTGTCGTTCAATCCGACCGGCAGCTTGATCCTCACCGGCGGCGGGCACAATCCGGTCACCCTCTGGGACGTCCAGACCGGCGCGAAGCTGGTCGAGCTCGCGCCCGGAGCCGGCGCTGCCGAGTTCGGCCCGGACGGCACGCAGCTCCTCTTTGCCCACGACGGCTCCGCGCGCCTCCATCGGTGCGAAGAGTGCGGTGACGTCGGCAAGCTCGTACTGCTCGCCCACGCGCGCGCCACGCGCGACCTGAACGCAGACGAGCGCCGCGCCTTTCTGCACGAGCGGTAGCGGCGAGGTTCGGCAAGAACCCTAACGAAGCGGGCCGCAACCCGACGCCCGTCGGCAATTGAGGAGGACGTCCGCTGGCTGGCCGGAGTTCGAGCTCTAACGACTGAACCCCAATCAGTTGACCGCTCGGACCCCACGGGCCTGCTTAGTCGCCGCAGGGAGCGCCCTACGGGCGGCGCGGTCTCTCGAAGCCCTACCCGCCGCCGCGGCTCTTCTTGCGGAAGATCTTCCTCAGCCACTCCCAGCGCCGCTTGCGCTCCTGTGAGCGCACCTCGTCGGTGCGGCGCCAGTCGCGCCAGTCGGCGTGCAGGTGGCAGACCCGGTTGGGGATGTTGCCCTCGCGGAAGACCTCGGTCAGGTAGGTCGGGCAGCTGCCGGTGGCGAGCTCGCCGGAGAGGGGGTCGACCACCGCGGTGACGATGCCGCGCGGCTGCTCGAAGGCGGGATAGCCCCTTTCGGGGCGCACCGCGTAGGTGAAGCGGGTCCAGATCGGCAGCGCCGCCCGGGAGCCCGAGAGCCGGGACTTCGCGTTGTCGTCGTAGCCGACCCAGACCAGCGACACGCGGTCGGGCGAGTAGCCGACGAACCAGCTGTCGCGCCGATCGTTGGTGGTGCCGGTCTTGCCGGCCAGCGGGTCGTGCAGGCCCTGGTGGCGGGCGCCGCTGCCGGTGCCGCGGTCCATGACCCCCTGCAGCACCGAGGTCAAGAGGTAGGCGGACTCGGCGCTCAGCGCCCGCGCCGGCGCCGGCAGCGGTTGGCCGGTGAGCACGGCGCCGTCGGGGCGGACGATCGCCGACAGGCTGTGCACCGGGGGCCGCAGGCCGCCGGCAGCGACGGTGGCGTACACGGTGGCGAGCTCGAGCGGCGTCACCTCGAACGCTCCCAGCGCCAGCGACGGCACGGCGCTCAGCCGGCCGCGCACGCCCATCGCGCGGGCGAGGCTGACGATGTCGTCGAGGCCGACGTCGAGCGCCACCCGCACGGTGGGGATGTTGAGGCTGTTCTCGACCGCCGTGCGCACGGTCACCCAGCCGCGGAAGTCGCCGCTGTTGTTCTGCGGCGTCCAGTCGCGCCCGGCGAGCGCCACGGTGAGCGGCGCGTCCTCGACGAACGCCGACGGCGCCTGCGTGCCGTTCTCGAACGCGGCGGCGTAGACCACCGGCTTGAAGGCGCTCCCCGCCTGCCTCCTCGCCTGGCTGACGCGATCGAACTGGCTCTCGCCGTAGTCGCGGCCGCCGACCCAGGCGAGCACCGCTCCGGTGCGCGGGTCGAGCGACACCAGCGCCGATTGCAGCGGCCCGTCGCCCTTGTGGCCCTTCTCCCAGCCCCGCTCGAGCGCTCCCAGCCCCCATTCGACCGCCTTCTCGGCCTCGCGCTGGGCCGCCGCCTCGACCGTCGAAAAGAGCAGGTAGCCGCTGTCGGCCAGATCCCAGACCTCGAAGCGGCGCTCGGCCTCGGCCGCCGCGGCGTCGGCGAAGTAGCGGGCGCCACCGGGCGCCACCCGTTGCGGGTCGTAGCAGAGCGGCTCGGCGCGGGCGGCGGCGGCCCGGTTCTCTTCGAGCCAGCCGAGCTCGAGCATGCGGCCGAGCACCCAGTCGCGGCGCTCGACCGCGCGCTCGGGCCGGCGCCCGGGCGAATAGCTGCCGGGCGACTGGATCATGCCAGCGAGCAGCGCCGACTCGCACAGGTCGAGCTCCTCGGGGCGCTTGCCGAAGTAGGCCCACGACGCGGCGCCGACGCCGATCAGGTTGACCGAGCCGGAGGCGCCCCAGTAGATCTCGTTGAGGTAGGCCTGGAGGATCTCCTGCTTGCTGTAGCGCAGGTCGATCAGCAGCGCCAGCGCCGCCTCCCGGAGCTTGCGCCCCAGGGTCCGCTTGTGGCTCAAGAACAGGTTCTTGACCAGCTGCTGGGTGACCGTGCTGCCGCCCTGGAGCAGCTCGCCGCCGCGCAAGTTGACCCAGGCGGCCCGCGCGATGCCGCGGATGGACAGCCCCTGGTGCTTGAAGAAGGTAGCGTCTTCGGCGGCGAGGACGGCGTGGACCAGCTCCTCGGGGAGCCGGTCGAGCGCCGCAACGGGACGCCGCTCGGCGCGCTCGGGGCCGTAGTAGGCGGCGATGAGGGGCGGCTCGAGCCGCGCCCGCTGCACCCGCTCGCCGCGCCAGCGGAGCGAAGTCACCCGGCCGTCTTCGAGGCCGACCTCGAGCAGCCCGCCGTCGCTCGGGCCGGTGGCGGTGGCGTGCGCGCGCAGGTGGGCGGCGATGCCGCTGTTGAGCCACCGGTACTCGCCCGCCCGGCGCGGCGCGCGGCCCGACACCTTGGCGTAGCCCAGCGCCTCGAGCTCGCGGCTGAGGCCTTGCGCGGTGGCCGGCCCGCCTGCGCGCACCTCGACCGGACGGCCGTAGAGGCGCGACGGCTGATGCGACGAGCCCTGGGCGAAGCGACCGCCGGCCTGCAGAAATGGCCAGACCAGCCAGAAGAGCGCGCCAAGGGCCGCCAGAGGTCCAAGCGTCCAGAGCAGGCGGCGGCGGGAAGATCTTCCCTTGCCGCGACCGGCAGCCGCCTTCTTCTTGCGCACCCTCTTGCTGACCTTACGGACGGTCGGACGGACTCTGGTTCGTGACATGCGGGTGGCCCGGACGCTTCGCTCTCGCCGAACCCGCTACTGATGTGCAACATCCACGCCATGCCCGCCGGGCGATGCTATCCTTCCCGGCCGCATGATCTCGGTCTCCGGCCTGGCCAAGGCCTACGGCTCCCAGAGCCTCTTTCGCGACGTCGCGTTCCAGCTCAATCCGGGTGAGCGCTACGGGCTGGTGGGCGCCAACGGCTCCGGCAAGTCGACGCTCCTGCGCATCCTCGCCGGCGACGAGCTGCCGAGCGACGGGGTGGTGTCGGTGGCCAAGCGGCTCAACCTCGGCGTGCTGCGCCAGGACCAGTTCACCTACGAGGACGAGCCCATCCTCGACGTCGCGCTGATGGGCAACGTGGAGCTCTGGCAAGCGATGGCCGAGAAGGAGGAACTCCTGGCGGTCGCCGACCAGACCTTCGACGGCGACCGCTACGCCGAGCTCGAGGAGATCGTGGTCAAGCACGACGGCTACAGCGCCGAGGCGCGGGCCGCCGAGATCCTCGAAGGACTCGGCATCCCCGCCGAGGTCCATCGCCAGCCGCTGTCGACGCTCTCGGGCGGCTTCAAGCTGCGGGTGCTGCTCGCCCAGGTGCTCGCCGCCCAGCCCGACGCCCTGCTGCTCGACGAGCCCACCAACCACCTCGACATCCTGTCGATCCGCTGGCTCGAGAAGTTCCTGCAGGAGTTCCCCGGGGTCGCCGTGGTCATCTCCCACGACCACCGCTTCCTCGACAACGTCTGCGGCTACATCCTCGACGTCGACTACGAGACGGTCACGCTCTACACCGGCAACTACACCGAGTTCGCCGAAGCCAAGCTGCTCGAGCGCGAGCGCAAGGAGAAGGAGATCGCCAAGCGCGAAAAAGAGATCGCGCACCACAAGGCGTTCGTCGAGC
>JBFGLX010000021.1:0-20858 GCA_041575955.1 Thermoanaerobaculia bacterium | reverse complement strand
GCTGGTGACGACGACCCGGTCGTAGCGTCCCCAGAAGGTCGGCGAGACCTCGCCGGCGGCGAGCTCCGCGCCGCGGTAGATCTCGTCCGCCACGATCCAGGCGCCGACCCGGTCGGCGGCGTCGATGACCGCGCTCATCTCCTCCTCGTCGAGGACGTAGCCGGTCGGGTTGTTCGGGTTGCAGACCATGATCGCCCGCGTACGCTCGGTGACCGCCCGGTTCAGGCCGTCGACGTCGAGACGCCAGCGCTCCCCGTCGAGCACGAGCCGGAAAGTGTCGGCGGCCTCTCCCAGGTGCCGGGCCAGGCCCCATCCCTGCATGTAGTTGGGGACCATGAAGGCCAGCCGGTCGCCCGGCTCGAGCAGCGACCACAGGGTCAGGAAGTTGGCCTCGGAGCCGCCGTTGGCCAGGCTCACGTTCTCTTCTCCAGCCCCCGGGTACCAGAGCGCGATGTTGCTCCTGGACTCGGCCGAGCCCTCGGAGAGCGGGTAGCCCAGCGCCGTCGCCAGCAGCCCCTCGGCTTCGGCCTCCGAGCCCAGAAGCTCGCGGATGGTCATCGGCGAGACGCCGGACTCGGACAGGTCGTAGTCGACGAGATGCCAGTGGAGCGACTGGTAGCGCTCCATTCGGAACAGGTCGATAGGCATTCGATCGGATCGCCCCCCTCACCCTCGATCCCTCTCTCTCCCTCACGGGGGGAGAGGGACGCCCCCGCCCGGCGCTCGCATTGTCAATAGGTCCCTCGTGTCAGTGGTGAGTCTATCCAGATAGCTGGTACGGCGCCCGGGTGAGTCGTGGGTCGGTTTGGCTCGCTGGGTGCCGGTGCGGGAGTGGGCCAGGGTCGGGGGTTGGGGGTTGGCAGGTCCCCCGTCCGGGGCTGGCTCGCGCCCCATCTGAAAGTGGATGGCGCGAGAGCCTTGCCAGGCGACAAGGCCTGGCAAGTCTCCGCTTGAGGTGGCTGGACGGGGGCGCTGCGCTTTAGGCCCCGTCTGGGGGACCTGCCAACCCCCAACCCCCGGCCCTGGCCTCACTCCAGCCCCGGTGACCCGGCGGGCGCCTCAATCTCCAGAGCGCTTGCGCGACCGCCGCGAGCCGCTCACCACGCGAACCTCGAACTCGTCGAGCACGTCCGGCCAGTAGTCGATGCGCCCCTGGAGCTTGAGCTTCCAGCTCACGTCGCTGGCCGAGGACTCGATGTCGCTCGGCACGCTCACGCTCACCGAGCCGAACTCGACCGGCATGCCCGGGCCGCGATCGAGGATCTCGATCGTCCGGAACGGGCTGCTCGTGACGGTCGTCTTCGAGCCGCTGGTCGAGGTCTCGGTGCGCGTGCCCTCGAGCCAGATCCTCAGCGCCTGGATCCGGCCCGAGGCGCCGCGGAACGACCAGTCGAGCTGCGCGCTGTCGCCCGCGCGCAGCACCCGGGTGCTGAGACGCAGCCGCGGGCGCGGGTTGACGATCGCCAGGAGCGAGTAGGGGACGCCGCTCAGGAGCAGCAGCCCGATGAGCACGAACGGGGTCAGGAAGAGCGCCAGCAGCCAGTCGGGGCTGCCCGCCCTCCAGCTCCCGATCAGTTGCCACAGGAAGACCGAGACGATGCCGTTCCAGAACAGCGCCACCAGCACGGTCCCCGCTAGCTTGGTGAACGGGCCGAAACGCGGCTCGAGGGTGACCGGCCCGCTCTCCAGGGCCGCCGCGCTGGCGGCGACGGTCGGAGCCCTCCAGCTCGGGCGGGCGGCGTCGCGCTTCGCGCCCCTGGTGGCTTGCAAGGCGAAGTAGAGGCCGCCGGCGCCGATCAGGCCGAAGAGCAGCGGGATGAGCCCGAACAGGAAGTCAGCGCCGAAGCCGCGGTCGAGCACCGCCTCGTAGGGATCGTCCGGATCGACGTAGCACTCGGCGCGGCTGCCGGCCGGGATCTTCGCCACCGCCTCGGCCTTGCTCTCGTAGCCGCTCGACGAGCCGCTCATGAACCGGTAGCGGTTGGAGACGTACTCCTGGCCGTCGAGGTGGTAGCGGTAGACCGCCTCGACGCTGTAGGTCGAGCCGTCGTCGCCGGCGTGCGTGCGCACGCCGCTCGAGACGATCTCGCACGGGATCGCGACCCAGGAGCGCGCTTCGACCACCTGGAGAACCGGCAGCACGAAGAACGGGATCAACATGCCGAAGCCCATCAGAAAGAACGCGCCGAAGAGAATGAACATCCCGGTGGTGGTCTTCATCGGCCGGGCGGCGGCGCGGATGGCGCCCTCGCGGCCGGAGCGCCGCTCGAGCGAGGAGCCCGGCCGGTAACGGCCGAGTCCGTGAAGCCAGTAGAGGACGCCGAGCGGCAGGGCCACGAACAGCAGCGGCACGAAGATCCAGAGCCCGCGCCAGAGGTTGGCGCGCCGGAGGTAGGCATTCCACGGCTCGTCGGGATCGACCCAGCACGGCACGCTCTGGCCGGCGGCGTAGCGCGCGGCGAGCCGGTTCGTCTCCGAGACGCTGCCCGAGCCGCCGTAGCCGTGCCGGTAGGCGTCGCCGGTGAACTGCTCGCCGCGGAAGTAGTAGCGGTAGCTGACCTGGAGCTCGTACTTCTCCTCCTCGGGCCGGTCGGCGACCGACGACCACTCGACGGTGCAGGTCGACTCCTCCCAGGCGTAGGTCGCCACTCCCTGGAGCCAGTCGACGGCGACGGCGAGCGCGAACAGCCCGCCGAAGGCGGCGAACAGGCCGAGGAAGATCGTCTGCACCCAGAGAGCGCGGCGCGCCCTCCCGGACCCCCCGGCCGCCAGGTCGGCGCGATCAGGCATGCGCGGCCACCCTGCTGAGCATGAGAGATTGTACGCTTGGGTCGACCAGGATGTAAGGTGGCGCCGAGCCTCCGGGACCCGCGGTGTCGGTCTCGGGCGGAAGGAGACGAGATGATCGGAAAGGTCAACATCGCCGACAAGCTCACGCTCTTCGACGAGCGCTGGTCGCCCAAGGTGGTGGGTGAGCTCAACGGCCAGTACGTAAAGGTCGTCAAGTGCCTCGGAGAGTACCCGTGGCACTCCCACGCCGACGAGGACGAGCTTTTCTGGGTGGTCAAGGGAAGGCTCGACATCCGCTTCAGAGACCACGTGGTGGAGCTGCAAGAGGGGGATTTCTGCATCGTGCCGCGAGGAGTGGAGCACAGCCCTCAGGCGGAAGCGGAGGCGCACGTCGTCCTCTTCGAGCCCGCCGCGACCCGCAACACCGGCGAGGTGGATCACGACTACACGATCGAGGCGAGGGATCTGGACCGGATCTGACCCGCCGATGCTGCCAGCCCGCATCGGCGGGCTTCGCTCTCGGCAGCTCGACGCATGAGATCGAGAATGGCAGCTACCCGCGCGGTCCTCGTCGCCCTGGCGCTGGCGACGGCTCTCGGAGCCGCTCCGCCGTCGCCCGCCGAGGGCCGGGATCCCGCCGTTTCGCACACGGCCGCCCCGGAGAGCCTGAAGGGGCCGGCCGACGTCTCGTTCCGGCTGATCCCGGGCGGCCAGTTCCTCATGGGCTGTGCCGCCATCGACGGCTCCTGCGACCCCGGCCATCCCGACTACGAGCGGGGCGCCGGGGCGCGGGCGCGCGAAGCCGAGCTGCCCAGACACCCCGTCCGGCTGCCGGCGTTCTACCTGGCGGAGACGGAGACCACCCGGGCCCAGTACGCCGTGTGCGTGACCGCCGGCGCCTGCCGGTCGCAGGCGAGCGGTCCCGCGGAGCCGGTCCCGGAGACTCTAGAGCACCCCGCCGTGGGCCTGTCGTGGGACGACGCGAGAGGCTTCTGCGAGTGGATCGGAGGCCGGCTGCCGACCGAGGCCGAGTGGGAATACGCCGCGCGCGCGGGGGCCGGCTTCGCGCTCTACCCCACGGGCGAGAGCCTCGCGCGCGACCGAGCCAACTACGGCTCCGGGGTGTGCTGCTCCGGCCGGGCCGAGGGTGGCGATCGGTGGCTGAAGACCGCGCCGGTCGGGTCCTTTCCACCGAGCTCCCTGGGCCTGTACGACATGGCCGGGAACGTCTGGGAGTACGTCGCCGACTGGTACGCGGAGGACTACTACACCTGGAGCCCGGGAACCGATCCGGCGGGACCGGCGGCGGGGGAGCACCGGACCATGAGAGGCGGCTCGTGGCTGACGACCCCGGACACCCTCCGGAGCTCGAGCCGCGGCAGCGTCGAGCCCACGAGTCGGGACGATAGCGGTGACCGGGGATTTCGCTGCGCCCGGGAGCCCGTCTCGGCCGCCGCCGCACTCCCCAACCAGGATGGCCGCCGGGATCCCTTCCGGCCCCCCACGTGCGTGCTGGCGGCGCTGGCCGGGGCCGCGCGATCGGCGACCGCGACGCCCGATCTGCGGGCGCTCGAGGCGGCCTGCAACAAGGCGAAGGGCCTGCGCTCCCAGTTCCTGATCGATGCCGAGCTCGACCTGCGCAACGTGCTGTTCCAGGCTGCCGAAGGGAGCGGCTCCTTCCGCGACTCGCTCCTCAGAACGCTCGCCGAGATCCAGGTCGAGCGCGGCGAGTACCTTGCCGCGGCCGCCCATCGGGAGGCGCTGTTCGCGGGCTCGTCCTCGAGGAGAGACCGGGCCGAACTGGCGAGCGCGTACCTGTTGATCGCCGAGCGCGCGAGCGACCGGGGCGATGCCGCCGCGGCGCGGCGGCCGTTCCAGGAAGCCATCGAGCATCTCGAGGAGCTGGGAGATCGCCCGCAGCTCGCCCGCGCCTACGCCAGCCTGGCGGTGACCTGCGGCGCGCTCTGCGGCCCCGAGCAGGCGCGGCAGCTGCTCGAGCGGGCGGTGGCGCTCGATGCCGAATGCGCCGAGTGCCGCGACAATCTCGCCCGCTTCTGGATCGAGCGGGGGAGCCGCAGCACGGACTCCGACCCCGACGAGGCTCGAACCGCCCTCGAACAGGCCCTCGCGCTCGAGCCCTCCGAGGAGCTGCGGGCGGTGGCGAGCTACCGGCTCCGGCTCACCCTCTGGGAGGACGAGCTGCGCGAACTCGCCCTCCTCGACGAGGCCCGCGAGCCGGCGGCGGAGGAGGTCATGAGGATGCGGCGGTGGAGCTGGAAAGCCCGGCGCTGGACGACCCTTCGATAGCGGGAGCCGGCCGCGATCGCGCCCCGGGGCCCGATCACCCTGCCAGCTCGAGCAGCGCCCCGCGCAGCTTCGCGTGCCGGTCGAAGCGGGCGACGAACTCGGACTCGCGGCGGCCCCCCTTGGCGCGCACCACCGCGACCAGCGCCCGCCGGTCGCTCGCCGGCCACTGCTCGACTCCGGGCAGGATTCGCACCAGCGGGCTCCAGCGCTCCCACGCCAGGCGCTCGCCGGCCGAGAAGCCGCCGAGCGTCGGCAGCCCGAGCAGCTTCATCGCCTCGAGCGAGCAGGTGCGGATCCCCTTCTCCCGGTCGGCGCCGAAGCGCTCGGCGAGGTAGCCCGAGATCCGCAGGCCGACCTTGTCGAGCGCCAGGCGGCCCATGACGTCGCGCCGCGGCCGCTTGGCGTAGAAGAAGAGGTACTCGGAGGCGAGCTGCTCGAGGGTGGCGAGGCTCGAGCGGTGCTTGCGGTCGGCGCGGATCGCGCGCAGCTCGTCGCTGACCAGCGCCTTGACCTCGCGGTCGTGCGGCCGGAAGCCGAGCTTGTAGTAGAACCACCAGGCGCCGGAGCGCAGGCCCTCGTCGTTGTTGTAGCCGAGCTGGTAGGGGTCGATCGAGTAGGCGTCGGCGCCGAACAGCCGGCGGGCGACCGCCAGCACGCGGGCGAAGATGGGCGCCGTCTCGCAGCCGCGGAAGGTGTCGAACACGTTGTAGGCGATCTCGCTCGAGCCGAACAGCGAGTTGATCAGCGCGTAGCCGATCGGCACGCCGTTCTTGAGCATCAGCATCGCGTAGCGCGCCTCGAGCAGCAGCCGGTGCCGGGGCTGGGCGCCGATCAGCGCGAACTCGATGCCGCCGGTGAAGGCGACCATCCGCACGTCGCGCTCGTCCGCCTGGGCGAAGCCGTCGAGGTCGCGCGCCCGGGTGACCATCGCCTCGCGCGCGCGGCCGATCAGCGCCCGCGCCTCCTGCAGCCAGACCGAGCGGACCCGGGGCCGGAGCCGCGGCACGAGATCGCGCAGCTTGGGGCGCCGGTTGTCCAGCGGCCGCCGCTGCACGACCACCCGCGGCACCGGGTGCTTGGCGCGGGTGCGGCTGGGGGTGTCGGAGCCGGTGGCGAGCCGCAGGGGCGCGTCGAGCCGCTCGTAGATGCGCTCGCGGACCTCCGGCGCGGCCTCGAGGCTCTGGAAGCGTCGGATCAGGAACGCGGCGTCGGTCTCGTCGCCGCGCTTGAGCGCGGCGAGCCACTCCCGCGGGCTCCGGGCGACCATGTCGAGCGCCAGACTCTCGGAGTAGGGGAGCAGCAGGTCGAGCAGCTCCAGCAGCTGCTGGCGGTTGTCGAACTCGGGCCACGAGATGGTCAGCCGGTCGGGCCAGTGCCGCGCCAGCCAGCGCGCCGTCACCCAGTAGAACGGGTAGTAGATGTCGGTGCCGGCGATCCCCGAGTCGATCAGCTCGCGCCGGCAGGCGCGCAGGTCGCGCCGCTCCGCGAAGCGCTCGAGCATCGACTCTACCCGGCGCAGGACGTCACGGTTGTCGGGGTAGGCGCGCAGGAAGCAGAGCAGCTCGTGCAGGCGGTCGACCTGGCGGGCGGTCGCCAGCTCGGCGCCGTCGAGCGCCTCCAGCAGGCCCAGGCGCCGCTCGGCCATGCCCCGGCCGTAGGCGAGCCGCAGCCGCTCGAGCTCCTTGAGCAGGGTCGACGGGGCCGGCGGCTGGGGCATGCTGGGCGAAGGCGGGTGAGAAGCTCGGGCGAAACCCGAGTCTAGCAGGGGCGATCCGCGCCCCGGAGCGGCCGCCGTGGCCGGACGGGTCAGGCGCTGTCGTCGTCGAGCATGCGCAGGAAGTCTCGCCTCGGCTTGAGCGTTCCCGCCGACGACTCCCACAGGCTCCTGCCCGTGGCGCCGGTGACGAAGGTCGCCTGGTCGAGGACCCGGGTCTCGCTCGCCACGCTCTTGGTGATCGCGTAGCGAACCTCGCCGCGCGGACCGAGGATGATGGTCGAGCCGCCGAAGAACAGGAAGCGCTCGCCGCCGTGCTCGATCAGGCGCTTCTGGGTCACCTCCGCGACCAGGTCGAATCCGACCTCGCCGTCGGGGCTGACCCGGCGGCTGGTGCGGATCGACTCGATGCACGGCTGGTCGAAGCCGCGCGCCGCGCTCGGTGGCGCCAGGCCGAAGATCGCCAGATGCTGCGGCTCGGTCACGAATCGGCCGAGGATCTCGGCCCGGCGGCTCAGCTCCTCGGTGCTCATCGGCCGGCCCGGGTCGCCGTCGAACTGCAGGTCGGCGAAGGCCAGCCCCTCGATCGGGCCGACCGCGCGCTCCGGCGGTCTCCAGAGCAGCTCGTCCTCGGAGAGGTTGCGCACTCCGGGCGGGTCGATGCTGCGCTTGCGGAAGGCGTCGACCAGCGCTTCGCGGTAGCCCCACGGGTCGTCGGGAACCAGATCGTAGTCGGCGGTGATCATGGCGCGCAGGAACTCGCCCAGGCGCAGGTCGACCGGCGGGCAGTAGTCGACCGCGCGGATGCAGATGCTCTGGAAGTGGCCGGCGATCTTGCACGCCTGCTCGGCCAGCAGCTCGACCAGCATCGGCGAGAGCCGCTGGTCCTCGGGGCGCACGCCGGGCAGGAGGGCGAGCTCCATGAAGCGGCGGATCTTGCGCAGGTAGACGGTCGCGAAGGCCTCGAAGATGGCGCTGGTGAAGACCGAGCCCAGCTCGTGCGCGGGCTTGTGCGGATCGTAGCGGTGCCCCTCTTCATCGATCGCGGAGCGGAGCGCGGTACGGGTGCGGCCGGCCCGGGTCGTCTGCCCGAACTGGCGCGCGAGATCGACCAGGATCTCGCTGGTCAGCTTGCCCTGGCGCTTCCGGAGCGCCGTCTCGACCACCGTCCGATGGCTGAAGTGGTGGAAGATCGCGATCATGTCGGCGAAGCCCTCGTGGAACGCCGCCACGTCGCCGCCGCTCGGCTGGTTGAATCGCGTCCTCAGCCCGTCGAGCAGCGCGTGGGTCATCTCGTGCACGACGATGTCGTGCGACAGGCAGGTGAACACCAGGCCGCTCGGCAGGTTGCGCCCGCGCGGATCGTCGTCGGCCTCGTAGTAGCCGAAGTAGATGGCGCCCTGGACGGGGTCGTAGTAGGCGTTCGGCATCCGCTCGGCGTGGGGATAGAGCCGCAGCCGGCCCGCGTCCTTCTGGCGCTGGAATCCCCATGACGGATCGCGTCCCAGCGCGCGCCGGAAGGTGTCGTAGACCAGCGAGGCGACGCCGTAGACCATCTGCTGCTGGAAGCGCGGATCGCTGGGCGACGGGTCGCGGCCGTCGGTGAGCAGCACGTGCGGATCGTCCAGGTCGACCCGCCGGTAGCGGACGTCCTCGGACAGGTCGTAGGAGTCGACCTCGAAGGTCCGTCCCCGCGGGCCGGGCTCGAGCGGCTCGTAGGGCACCTTGACGGTGGCCACCGCCCCCTCCAGCAGCGACTCGGCGGGATCGCGGGTGAAGATCCTCAGGCGGCGCCAGAGCGGCTCGTGGCGGGCGCGCTCGTAGGCCTGGAGGTGCCGGGCGCGCGCGATCCCCGGGCCCAGGCTGAAGCCCGCCTCCGAGCGGCCGAGCGGCTCGTCCTGGTAGTCGCCTTCGGGGTGGATCTGCATCGACCGTCCCGGGCTAGGCCCTGCCGCTCGCGAGCAGCTGCATCAGCTTCTGCAACAGCGCCTGGATCTCCGGCGAGGCGCCCGCGGCGGGCGCCGGTGGCGGGGCCGCCGCCGCCTCGGGCGCCAGGACCACGGCGTTGCGGCGCGCGTCGTCGGCGACCAGGTTCGGCTTCTGCCGCTGATTGCCGGCGAAGGCCGCCTCGAGGCGCGCCTGGAGCTGGGCGTGGGTCCAGCCGCCGGCGACCGCCTGCGCCAGCAGCGGCGCCGCCGCGCGCGTGAAGTCGCCCTGGCCGTTCGACTCCCAGGCGGACTGGTCGTCCTGGCAGGCGCCGAAGTGCACCTCGCGGCCGACGTGGTCGGCGCCCGGCGGCTCGAGGGCGCGGGCGCTGCGATAGCTCTTGTGGGCTGCGAACATCAGGTCGTCGACCGGCATGAAGCGCATGCGCACCGGACCGCTGTGGAGCGCCTGGCGCAGATCGCCGCCCGGCAGCATCCGGTTGATGGACCCCGAGTGGCAGCAGTCGATGAAGGTGGTCAGGTTGACCCCCGGCGGCACGGTGTCGTAGAGCTTGCCCAGGTCGTCGTCGAGCAGATAGGCGCCCTGCTGGTAGTCGAACGGCACCATCGCCTCGTCCTTGCCGTCGGGCTCGTCGCCGTTCAGATCGGGCATGCGGGTGCCGTGGCCGGCGTACTGGAACAGCACCACGTCGCCCGGCCCGCTGGCGTCGATCAGCCGGCCGAGCTCGGCGAGGATCGCGCCCCGCGTCGCCTGGCCGTCGGTCAGCGAGGTGACCTCGAAGCCCTGCGCGCGGAACGCCTGCGCCCAGGTCTGCGAGTCGCGCACGCAGCCCCGCAGCGGCGCGGTCGGGTAGTCGTTGATGCCGACGCACAGGGCGCGCCTCTGGCCCGCTCGGGCGGCGGTCGGCGCTGCGGTGGTGGGGCCGGGCGGGGCCGCGGCCGGCGGTGGCGCGGGCGCCACGGGCGCGCCCCCCGTCGCCGGCGCGGGCTCGCCCCGCTCGTCGAAATCGAAGTGCTCGAGCGCCTCCGGATCGAGCAGGTCGCGGAGCGGCTCGCCATCGAGATCGCGGGCCGCCGCGGCGGCCGGGTAGTCCTTGAAGTCGTGGATCGGCGCCATGTCGTCGACGCCGAGAACCCGGCGCAGGACGCTGTTCATCGTCGGCGGGTCGTTGTCGAAGCCGCCGTGCGAGGTCGAGCGGCTGGCGTCGAGGCCGGAGTCCGCGTCGGTCGTCGACCAGATGATCTCGGCGCCGTCGGACGCGCCGCCCGACAGCCCGAACAGATCGACCAGCTCGCGGTCGCGGCGCAGCGACTTCTCCAGCCCCAGGATCGGGGTCTTGCGCCGGTTCTCGAGCACCCGGTGGACCAGGTAGAGCAGCGACTTGCGGTAGACGTGGCCGGTGTGGTCGGCGCGCTCGAGCGACTTGCGCATCGTGTAGAGCGTCAGCCGGCGGACCTTCTTGCGGCCGCCGACGTGCTGGGCCAGCTTCTCCTTGAACAGCTCGACCTGCACCGCCGGGGCGAGGAAGTGGACCGACTGGATCGCGGGGCCCTTGGCGAGGAAGAGCTGCGGCAGCAGGTGGGAGTGGAAGATCGAGCCGGCGCTGTGCCCCGCCGCGTGGATGCCGAGCTTCCGGACCGGCTTGGGATCGAGCTTGCCGATGAACTCGCGCAGCTGCTCGGCGAAGTAGAGTCCGCCGCCGCCGGCGTCGGCCGCCTTCTCGGCGGCGCGCTTCATGCCGCTCCAGATCTTCACGCCGCCCAGGGCGCGCGCCAGGTTCTCGACCGCCAGGTCGCTGGAGATGTCGAAGATGTCGCGCCGCCCGCGGATCCGGTCCCAGGCCAGCTTCAGGAGCTGGCCGATGGTCTCCGTGAGACCGGTCTCCCAGACGAAGTAGATCGGGTAGACGCCGTTGTCCTTCCAGAACTCGAAGCTCTGGTGGGCGTAGAGGAGCGCCTTCTTCTCCGAGGTCAGGCCGCCATGGGCATAGAGCATCAGCCGCAGGTCGCCGCGGTCGCGGTACCACTCCGCGAGGCGCTCGTGGACCAGGGCGTCGACGTCCTCCTTGGTGGTCTCGAAGTGGCCACCGCCCGAGAACGCGCCCTGCCGCAGGTTGATCACGTGCGGCCGCAGGGCGTCGATGATCTCGGGAGTCAGCTCGTCGCCGCGCGCGCCGCGGCCGGCGGCTGCGGCCGCGGCGGCGGGGCCGGCCTCGCTCTCGGCCAGCTCGGCGTCGGCCGGATCTTCGCCCAGGCCGTCGCCGGCGAGCAGCGTGCGGATCACCGCGTCGCTGCGCTGGGCGGCTTCCAGCATGTCGGCGCCGAACGGCAGCGAGCGCGACGCCTTGCGCGGCTGCGCCGCCAGCCGCTCGATCTCGGCGGCCAGCTCGGCCACCAGCTCGGTATGCGAGATCGAGCTTCCCGGGCAGCTCTTGGCCGACATCTGGTTGTGGAAGCGGAGCGTCTCGGGGTGCAGGCCGTGGCGCAGGTGGAGGCGGGCGAGCACGCCGAGAACGCTCTTCTTCTGCGCGTCGGTGAGGCTCTCCCGGCCGCGGTCGAAATCGCCGATCATCTCGATCATGAACGGTCCGTGGCTGGAGACGCCGTTGAAGCCCTTGGCGCTCGCCGGCGGCACGTTCCAGCTGCGGCCGGTCCAGATGCCGCCCTGCGGGTCGATCGTCAGGTGCTGGGCGATGTCGCTCCAGTTGTTCTCCTCGGTGTGGAAGCGCCACATGCCCTCGATCGTCGCCAGGCCGCGGAAGTCGGCCTGACGCGGCCGCCAGGTGTGATGCAGGTGGACGGCCGTGATCCGGCGATGGAACGGAAACGAGGCGACGAGGTCGGCGAACTCGTCGAGGTCGAGGCGCGTGAAGGGTCTGGGCATCGGCAGGGCCTCCTGGGGCGGCCGGAGATCCGCCCATGCATGATCCGGTGAGCGCGCGGCAGGGTCCTCGCGAGCTCCCTACGGAGCGGCGCGAGCGCCCGTCGCAAAGCTCCACTTCCATGAAGTGAGACGGCCTCAAACTCCGGATTCCCTCACCGCCGCCTCGAGCCGCCCGGGCCAGCGCCGGGAGGACCGTGGAAACTAGGGGCAGCCGTCGGGATGTCGAGCTATGCGAGGTGCCTGGCCAGCAGGCGCGCGGCGTAGTCGATGCCGTCGGGGGTGCGCGAGCCGTGCCAGGAGAGGTACTCGCCGTCGGCGATCCGGAAGCGGTCGTGCTCGAGGCCGGTCAGCGCGGCGAGCTCGGCGGCGTGCCGGTCTCCAAACGGGAACGGCTCGGTGCCCAGCAGTACCAGGGCGGGGTCGGCCGCGGCCAGCTCGCCCGCTTCGATCTCCGGGTAGCGCTCCGGCCGGTCGGCGAACACGTTGACGCCACCGGCGAGCGCCAGCAGCGCGTGGGCGAAGGTGTCGGCATTGACCGCCATCCACGGCTTGCGCCAGACGAGGTAGGCGAAGCGCACCGGCGGCCGGCCGGCGGCCGCGGCGCGCACCCGCTCGGCGCGGACCTCGATCTCCCCGGCGATCCGCTCGGCCGCCTCGGGCCGGGCGAGCGCGGCGCCGATCGAGCGCACCATGGCGGCGGTCTCCGGGATCGTCCGCGGCAGCGAGGCGTGGCAGCGGAGCCCGGCGGCCTCGAGCGCCCGGCCGTCCTCCACCCGGTTCTCCTCGCGGTTCATCAGCACGAGGTCCGGGGCGAGCGCGACGATCCGCGCCACGTCCGGATCCTTGGTGCCGCCGACCTTCTCGACCGCCGCCACGCCCGCGGCGGGGTGCACGCAGTAGCGGGTGATTCCCACCAGGCTCTCCCCCAGCCCAAGGTCGAACACCAGCTCGGTCAGGCTGGGACAGAGAGACACGATCCGCATGCCGGTCATTTCGGTGACAGCTACCTTAACCTCGCGGCGGATTCGGGTCTGCCGGCGCTCCGGGCGGCGGCTGGCGAGCCGGTCGTGCCGGCGTCTTATACTCGCCCGGCATTGGCTGGCGACTCCCGACTCCCTCTTCTCCGCGCCCGGCCGGACGAGCTCGCCTCGGCCGCCCTGGTGGTCGGCGATCCGGCGCGCGCCGAGCGAGCGGCCTCGTTCCTGAGCGGCGCCGAGCGGGTCGCCTCGAACCGGGAGTACGCGACCTGGACCGGAGCGCTCGACGGCAAGCGGCTGACGGTCTGCTCGCACGGCGTGGGCAGCGCCGGCGCCGGCGTCTGCTTCGAGGAGCTGGCCCGCGCCGGGGTGCGCACCCTGCTCAGGGCGGGCACCTGCGGCGCCCTGCGAGACGACGTCGCCGACGGCGACCTGGTCGTGGCGACGGCGGCGGTCCGCGACGAAGGGCTGACGCCGCGGCTGGTGCACCCGGCCTTCCCGGCGGTGGCCGATTTCGAGCTGACGCACGCGCTGCTCGAGGCCGCCCGCGCCGACGGGGCGCGCGTCCACTCGGGCATCGTCCTGTCGTCGGATCTCTTCTACCCGTCCAAGGTGCTGGGCCAGGACTGGAGGCCCTGGCAGGAGAGCGGCGTCCTGGCGGTCGAGATGGAGCTCTCGGCGCTGTTCGTGATCGCGTCGCTGCACGGCATCCGCGCCGCCGGCCTTCTGGCGGTGGACGGCAATCCGACCCGGGCGGCGGCCGACATGAGCGAGTACGACCCCTACCGGCCGGTGGTCCGGGAGGGGACCGATCGGATGCTGCGGCTGGCGCTCGGGGTGCTGGGCCGATGACCCGGTACCCGAATCCCGCTCCCGACCTCGCGGGGGGAGAGGGACGCCCCCGACCGGGGCGTGCTTTGTCGGCGCTGGTGGTGCTGGCGCTCGGCCTGCTGGTCGCGGGCTGCGGCGGTGGACCGCCGGTGGGGGGCGATGCCGAGCGCGACCTCCGCTTCGTGTTCGTGTCGCCCGATCCGCTCGGCGTCAACCCGTTTCTGACCATGGGCCAGACGGGCATCGAGGAGGCCGCGCGGCGCTTCGGCGCCGAGGCGCAGGTGCTGGAGAGCGAGGACCCGACGACGCGCGAGGACAACCTGCGGGCGGCGGTCGCCGAGGGCGCGGACCTGATCGTCGTCCTCGGCTTCGAGTTCAACGACCTGGTGCCGCGGCTGGCCGCGGCGGCGCCCGGGATCGAGTTCCTGATCGTCGACCAGTGCATCGACGAGCCGCCGGCCAACGTCCACTGCGCGCTGTTCAAGGAGTTCGACGGTTCGTTCCTGATCGGCGCGGCGGCGGCGCTGCTCACCGAGACCGGCAGGGTCGGCGCCCTCGGCGTGGCCGACATCCCGTTTCTGCACCGCTACACCGACGGCTTCGAGGCGGGGGCGCGACACGTGCGTCCCGACGTCGAGGTGGCGATCCGCTGGGTCGGCGGCGAGAACCCGTTCTCCGATCCGGTGCGCGCCAAGGAGCAGGCGCTGGCGCTCGCCGCGAGCGGCGCCGACTACATCTACACCGCGGCGGCCGCCGGCAACCTGGGCGTCTTCGAGGCGGCGACGGAGCAGGGCTTCTTCGCCTTCGGCATCGACGTCGACCAGTGCCCCGCGGCGCCCGGCCGGATCGTCGACAACATGATGAAGCGGGTCGATCGGGTGATCGTCGAGGCGGTGGAGGCGATCTTCGCCGGCGACGCCGAGACCATGCTGGTCTACGGCCTGGGCAGCGGCGGTCTCGGCCTGACCGCGCTCGAGGACCCGCTGCCCGCCGCCAGCGAGTGCCTGATCGTCGAGCGCCCCGAGGTCGTCGAGCGCCTGCGCATGATGGCGGCCGAGATCGAGGCGGGCGAGATCGGCATCGAAGATCCCATGGGAATCCTGTAGGTGCCTGCTCGGCCGCCGGCGTTCGAGCTCGAGGGCGTCAGCAAGCGCTTCGGCGACGTGGTCGCCAACGACTCGGTCGACCTGGCGGTCGAGGCGGGCGAGATCCACGGGCTGGTGGGCGAGAACGGCGCCGGCAAGACGACCCTGATGGGGGTGCTCTACGGCATCCACCGGCCGGACGCGGGCGAGATCCGCGTCGCCGGGGCGCGGCGCCGATTCGCGTCGCCGCTCGACGCGATCCGGGCCGGCCTGGGCATGGTCCACCAGCACTTCATGCTGTTCGATTCGCTGACCGTGGCCGAGAACGTCGTCTTCGGCTCCGAGCCGCGCCGGGGCGGCGTTCTCGACCGGCCGGCCGCTGCGCGCCGCGTGGTCGAGCTGGCGGAGCGCTACGGCCTGGCGGTCGACCCGCGGGCGCGGGTCGGCGGGCTGCCGGTGGGCGTTCGGCAGCGGGTCGAGATCCTCAAGGCGCTCTATCGGCAGGCGGCGATCCTGATTCTCGACGAGCCGACCGCGGTGCTCACCCCGAACGAGGGTCGGGCGCTGGCCGAGGTCCTCCGCCGGCTGGCCGCCGAGGGCACCGCGATCGTCTTCATCACCCACAAGCTGACCGAGATCCTGACCCTCTGCCACCGGGTGACCGTCCTGCGCAACGGCCGGGTGACCGGGTCCGTCGCGGCCGCCGACACCTCCGCCGAGGAGCTCTCCCGCCTGATGATGGGGCAGCCGCAGGCCCCCCGCGCTCCCGCCACCGCCCGGGAGGGGCTGAAAGACGAGGCTCCTCCTCCCCTTTCTCCGGAGCTCCTGGCCGCCCGGGAGGGGTTGAAAGGGGAGGCCCGCCCTCCCCTTTCTCCAGAGCCCCTGGGCATCGAGTCGCTCGAGGTCGAAGGCCGCGGCGGCCGCCTGGCGGTCGCTGGAATCGATCTGACGGTCCGCGCCGGCGAGATCGTCGGCGTCGCCGGGGTGGCCGGCAACGGCCAGACCGAGCTCGCCGAGGCGATCGCCGGTCTGCGCGCGTCGCGGGCGGGCCGCATCCGGCTGGCCGGCGCCGACCTCACCGCCGCGCCGGTGCGGGCGCGGCGCCGCGCCGGCCTGGCCTACGTCCCCGAGGACCGCGACGGCACCGGGCTGGCGATCGCCGCCAGCGTCGCCGACAACGTCCTGATGGGCTTCGAGGAGGAGCCGGCGCTCGTCCCCCGCGGCCTGCTCGACCCGAGCGCCATCGAGCGCCGCGCCGCGGCCGTGGCCGAGAGCTACCGGATCCGGCTCGGCAGCGTCCGCGATCCCGCCGCTGCGCTGTCGGGCGGCAACCGGCAGAAGCTCGTGGTCGGGCGCGAGCTGGCGCACGCCGCGCGCCTCCTTCTGATCGAGCAGCCCACCCGGGGCGTCGACCTGGCCTCGATCGAGCTCATCCATCGGGCGCTGCTCGAGTTCCGGGCCGGTGGCGGCGCGGTGCTGGTGATCTCGGCCGAGCTCGGCGAGCTCCTGGCACTGGCGGATCGGATCGTCGTCATGTTCGGTGGCCGCATCGCCGGGGAGCTGCCGCGCGAGAGCGCCACCGAGGAGCGGCTCGGCCTGTGGATGGCGGGCGCCGCTTGAGCCGGCGCGTGGCGGTTCTCGGCGAGCTCCAGGCGCCGCTCCTGGCGATCGGCGCGGCGCTCGCGGTGGGCGCGCTCTTCATCCTGGCCAGCGGCCACGATCCGCTGTCGGCCTACGGCGCGCTGCTGACCGGCGCCCTCGGCGGCCGCGGCTTCGGCAATCTGTCGGCGACCCTCGCCCGCGCCGCGCCGATCGTCGGCATGGGCCTCGCGACCGCGATCGCCTTCCGCGCCGGCTTCTTCAATCTCGGTGGCGAGGGGCAGCTGGTGCTGGGCGGCCTCGCCGGGGCGGCCGTGGCGCTGGCCCTGCCCGGTGGCGGAGCGGCGACGGCCGTCGTGTCGATGCTCGCGGCGATGCTCGCGGGGGGCCTCTGGGCGGCCGCGGCGGCGCTCTTCGAGCTGCGCTTCCGAGTGCCGCTGCTGGTCTCGACGCTGCTGATGAACTACCCGGCGCGGCTGCTGGCGTCGTACCTGGTCAACCATCAGCTGCGCGACCCCGACTCGGGCCTGCCCGAGACCGAGCGGATCGCGGCCGGGGTCGAGCTCGCCCGGCTGGGCGGCGCGAGCCGGCTGCACCTGGGCGTCGGCATCGTCCTGGTCCTGGCGCTCGGCGCGGCCTTCGTGATCCGCCGCACGCGGGTCGGCTACCGCATCCGGATGGCCGGCCTCAACGCCCGCTTCGCCCGCGCCGGTGGCGTCGATCTCGCGCGCCTCGGCTACGGCGTGATGTTCGCGAGTGGCGCCGTCGCCGGCCTGGTGGGCGCCCTCCAGGTGCTCGGCGTCCACCACCGGTTCATCGACGGCTCGCTCACCCAGCCGCTCTGGGCGTGGACCGGGCTGATGGTCGCGCTGCTCGCCGGCTCGCGCCCGCTGGGGGTGCTGGCGGCGGGGCTCTTCTTCGCCGCCGTCCAGACCGGCGGCTTCGGCATGGAGCGCGCGACCGAGGTGCCGCGCGAGCTGTCGCGGGTGCTGCAGGCGCTGATCATCCTGTTTATCGCCGCCCGCGAGCGCTTCCGGCTCGCAGCCGGTCGCTGGCCAGGCGGCGAGGGGGCGGGCTGATGGAGCTCTTCGGGCTCTTCGACGCCACCCTGCTCGGCTCGCTGCTGCGCTTCGCGACGCCGATCCTGCTGGCGGCGCTCGGCGGCCTCCTGTGCGAGCGCGCCGGCGTGTTCAACATCGGGCTCGAAGGGCTGATGCTCGCCGGCGCGTTCGGCGCGGTGGTCGGCAGCTACTTCGGCGGCAGCGCGCTCGCCGGCGTCGGGGCCGCGGTCCTGGCCGGCGTCGCCCTGGCCGCGCTGCTGGCGCTGTTCGCCGTCACCCTGAGGGGCAACGAGATCGTGGTCGGAATCGCGATCAACCTCCTGGCGTCGGGGCTCACGGTCTATCTCCTGCGCTCGATCTGGGGCGTCAAGGGCGCGTTCCAGGACCCGGCGCTGGCGGGGCTGCCCGATCACCGGATCCCCGGCCTCGACGCCCTGCCGGTGGTCGGGCCGCTGCTGTCGGGCCACAGCGCGATCGTCTACCTCGCGCTCGTGCTGACGATCGCGATCCACTTCCTGCTCTTCCGGCACGTGCTCGGCCTCCGGCTCCGGGGCGTCGGCGAGCACGCCGAGGCCGCGATGACCCTGGGCGTCGCGGTCGACCGCCTGCGCTACGGCGCGGTCCTGGCCTCGGGCGCCCTCTGCGGGCTGGCCGGCGCCCAGCTGTCGCTCGGCAACGTGACGCTCTTCGTCGAGAACATGAGCGCCGGCCGCGGCTGGATCGCCGTGGTGGCGGTGATGTTCGGCCGCGCCCATCCGCTCGGCGTCTTCGCCGCCTGTCTCCTCTTCGGCCTCACCGAGTCGCTCGGCTTCCGCCTGCAGGGGCTCCAGCTGCCGTCGCAGCTCACCGATTCGCTCCCCTACGTCGTCACCCTCGCCAGCCTGTTCTTCTTCCGCCGCCCGATCCGCGCCCCTCGCTAGAGGGTCAGGCTAGATCGAGCAGAGGTTGACGTCGCCGGCCGCGCACTCGAGCTCGTAGGCGCGGGCGAGCCACTTGAGCAGCACCTGGCCGGTCTCCTCGGTCGAACGGCCGAAGACCACGATGCCGTCCTCGTGGCCGCCCATGGCCAAGATCGGCCGCTCCGGCAGGACGGTCTCGCGGTAGAGGCGCTGGACCTCGAACGCCATCTCCGGCGTGCCGTAGGGGACGTGCGCGGCGGTGGTCGGGATCTGCAGCGCCCGGGCGCGTCGCCAGACGACCGGCGAGTGCGCGTGCAGCACGCATCGGATGTGCGGCCCGAGGTCGTAGATCGCGCCGTGGGTCATCGACTCGGACGACGGCTCCACCAGGCCGTGGCTCCGCACCCGGTTCTCGGCGAAGTGGAAGCGCTCGACCAGCGCGAAATCGTCGAGGCCCAGGCAGCGCTTGTCCGAGGTCTGGGTGCCGGTGATCAGGAAGGAGCGCCGCCCCAGCCCCGCCGAGCGCGGCCCGATGCGGGCGCTGACGTTGCCGTACGCGGCTCCCTCGTAGCGCTCGGGATCGCGCCCCACCAGCCCGGTCAGCGCCATGATCTCGCGCCACGCGATCAGCCGGCAGGCGGTCTCGCCCACCCGCCGAGGCTCGAGCGCGCGCCGGGTGTGCTCGGCCCGGAACTTGATGACCCCTTCCTGCGGCATGTGGCGCGCGCACTCTACACCCTAGGCTGCCGACCCGCGGATCGGCGAGCGGCCGTAAGGATCGACGCAGAATGCCGACGCACGAGGTTGCAGGAGGGTAGCCTGTCGCCGCTCCGCGGGAACTTCGCGCCCGGAGGGGTTGAAAGGGAGGTGCCCTCCCCTTTCTCCTACACCCCGAAGTCTTCGGCCGGCACGCCCAGCAAGCTGCAGAGCTCGCGGACGTCGGCGGGGGCGAGGCTGTCGTTGCGGCTGACGCCGTCGCGCAGGAGCCCGGTCAGGTCGGTCGAGGCGCCGTACTCGTGCTCGACCCGCTCGACGAACTCCTCGATCGTCGGCCCCTGCCAGCGGCTGCCCAGGGTGAGCCGGGTCTGGCGGGGGCCGTGGAGGTCGGCGTGGCCGCGCTGTCGGAGGTTGTGGTGGGCTCTCATCAGGGTTCCGTCCCTCTACTTATATATACGCAAGAAACGCGCCGATGTATGCGACGGAGTCCATAGACGCCGCCGTTATTGCGGCGCCGGTTACGCGGGATCCAGGCGCTCCCGGCAGGCCCAACTGGTTACAATCCTGTGCAATGCGCTTCTACGTCGGCACCAGCGGCTACTCCTACAAGGAGTGGCTCGGTCCCTTCTACCCGGCGGACCTCAAGCCCGCCGAGATGCTCGGCTACTACGCCGGCCAGCTCAAGTCGGTCGAGATCAACAACACCTTCTACCGCATGCCCAAGCGCCAGGTGCTCGAGGGCTGGGCCGGGCAGGTGCCGGACGGGTTCCGGTTCGTGCTCAAGGTCACCCGCAGGATCACCCACTTCAAGCGCCTGAAGCCCGAGGCGGCCGAGGAGCTCGCCTACGTGCTCGAGACCAGCGCCGCCCTCGGCGACCGCCTCGGGCCGATGCTCTTCCAGCTGCCGCCCTACTTCAAGAAGGACGCCGACCGCCTGGGCGCGTTCCTGGAGCTCCTCCCCGAGGGCTTCCAGGCCGCGTTCGAGTTCCGCCACCCGTCGTGGTTCGACGACGAGATCTTCGACGCCCTGCGGGCCCACGGCGTCGCCCTGGTGATCGCCGACACCGGCGCCGACGACAGGGACGCGCCGTTCACCGCCACCGCCGGCCACGGCTACCTCCGGCTGCGCCGCGAGGACTACTCCGACGCCGAGCTCGAGGAGTGGGCCGAGCGCATCGCCGGCCAGGACTGGACCGACGCCTACGTCTTCTTCAAGCACGAGGACGAAGGCGCGGGGCCGCGGATGGCGAAGCGGTTCGAGGGGCTGCTGGCGGGCGGGTAGGGCGAGGGGGGCGATCCGCTCAAGGCGGCGTCTGGAGGTCGATCTTCTTGATCCGCTCGAGCTCCTGCTCGCGGGCGGCGAGGCGCTCGCCGAGCCGGCCGATGCTCTTGCGGAGCTCGGCGATCTCGCCGCTGAGCTGCTCGACCCGGGCGTCGCGATCTTCGACGGCTCCGTCCGCTTCGCGGGCGGCCTGGGTGAGCTTGACGACCTCGGCCAGCAGCGCGCTCACCTTCTCGCTCTGGGCCTCGAGCTCGCGCTCGAGGCGCGCTCTCTCGGCGTGGAGCGAGAGCAGCAGCTCGGCCTGCCGAGCCCAGGGCGTGCCGGGGTCGCGGTCGACCACCGCGCGCAGCGTGCGGTCGGCCTTCTCCCAGTCGTGGAGCGCGCTCCCCGGCATCGCGTAGATCAGGGCCAGGCGGTAGCGCGCCCGGGCGGTCCCGGGGCCGGTGGCCGTGGCGTCGGCGAGGTAGCTCCGGTAGGCGGCCTCGGCCTGGATCAGTTCGCCGGCGAGAAACAGCCGGTCGCCTTCCCGGACGCCGGTGACGCAGCCGGCGAAGAGCAGGGCGACGATCAGGGCCAGCCCCCTGGCAAGGGCGGGAGCGAAGCGCGCCCCGTGCGCTCCGAGCGAGGCTCGAGCTCGGTCGCGGCGCCCGATCGTGCGCGCGCGTCTCATCCGGTCTGCGCGGCCCTTTGGTCGGCGGCCGCCGGCAGGGTGACGCAGAACACGCTGCCGCCGGCCCGGTTGTCCTCGACCCAGATCGCGCCGCCG
>JBFGLX010000020.1:0-20941 GCA_041575955.1 Thermoanaerobaculia bacterium | reverse complement strand
TCGAGATGGCGGGGTGCAACCAGGTGCTGCGCCTCGAGGTGATGCTCGGCCAGGCGTTCGCGCGGCGCGCGATCGGTGGCGACGCCCTGGCTCACGTCATCGGCAGGTTCGACGACGTCCTGATCGCCGAGGCGCTGACCCGGCGCACGCCGCTGGCGGGCAAGACCCTGCGCGAGTGCAAGATCACGCGTGTGGTCGGGGTCACCGCTGTCGGCGTCTGGGAGCGCGGCGTCTTCGAGATCGCCGGTCCCGACCTGATGATCCACGACAACACCGTGCTGCGGCTCGCCGGCTCGCAGCAGGCGATCGACCGCGACCACCAGTGTTCGGTCATCTACAACGTCTCGGTGGCCCCGGTCGTCATCCTGGGCGGCGGCCGGGTCGGGCGCGCGACGGCGCGCTCGCTCGAGCTTCGCGGCGTCGACTACCGGGTGGTCGAGCTGGTGCCCGACCGCGTGCCGGACAGCGACAAGTGCATCGTCGGCGACGCCGCCGACCTCGAGGTGCTCAAGAAGGCCGGCATCGACACGGCGCCGACGGTGATCGTCACCACCCACGACGACGACACCAACGTCTATCTGACCGTCTACTGCCGCCGGCTGCGCTCGGACATCCAGATCATCAGCCGCGCGACCGAGGAGCGCATCGTCCCGACCCTGCATCGCGCGGGCGCCGACATCGTCATGTCGTACGCATCGACCGGCGCCAGCAGCCTGATGAACCTGCTCCGGCGCTCCAAGATCCTGATGGTCACCGAGGGTCTCGACATCTTCAAGGTCGCGGTGCCGCCGTCGCTGGCGGGCAAGCGGGTGGCGGACTCGGGCATCCGCGAGCGCTCCGGCTGCAATATCGTCGCGGTCAGCACCGCCGAGGGCACGAAGGTCGTCCCCAGCGCCGAGGACGTGCTGCTCGGGGGCGCCGAGCTGGTGCTGATCGGCAGCTTCGAGGCCGAGCAGCGCTTCATGAAGAGGTTCGGCTCCGCCCCTGTGCAGAAGCCGGGGGACAGTGAAAGCGCGTAGGAGCGAGCTAGCTGTTGCGGAAACAGCGAGCGCGGCGGGGTGTGGAGCCTCATTGGGAAGGTATGCTTCGGCTGTCGACGCTGCGGCAATGAGATCGGTGCGTTCGCTGCGCTCTCTCCGGGTAGGGATCCTGGTCGCGCTGGCCGCGTGCGGCTCCCCGGTCCTCGGCATGGACGAAGCGGCCCTGTCCGCGCTACTGGAGGATGCCCGCGTCGAGATGAAGATGCCGGGTCTGCGCGCGGCCGTCCAGTTCGCGGACGGCCGGCTGGTGCGCGCCGCGGTGGGTCTCGGCGACGTCGAGGCGGGCACTCCGCTCGACGACTCGATCGGCATGCCCGGCGGCAGCACGGGCAAGACGTTCGTGGCCGCGCTGGCGATGCTCCTGGTCGAGGACGGCACGCTGTCGCTGGACGATCCGGCGTCGAAGTGGCTCGGGGACCGGCCGTGGTTCTCGAAGCTGCCCAACGCCGATGAGATCCGGGTGCGCCACCTGCTCTCGCACTCGGCGGGCATCGGCGACTACCCGGGCCGACCGGGATTCATCTTCGCCATGGTCGCCCGGGTGCTGCGTCACGGCAGCGCCTACTTCGAGCCCGAGGAGCTGATCCGGTTCGCGCTCAACCGGAGGCCGCTCTTTCCGGCGGGGGAGGGCTACCGCTACTCCGACATCGGCTACCTGGTGCTCGGGCGGCTGATCGAGGCGGCCTCGGGCCGGAGCTACTACGAGCTGCTGGACCAGCGGATCCTCACCCCACTCGAGCTCGACGAGATCGAGCCGGCCGACCGGTCGATCTTGCCCGACATCACGCCGGGGTACACGGGCGGGGCGCGCAATCTCAAGAAGGACGGCCGCATGAAGCTCGACCCGCGCTCCGAGTGGACCGGCGGCGGGCTCACCACCAACCCGACCATGCTGGTCGAGTTCTATGCCGCGCTCGCCAACGGCCGGGTGGTGACCCGAGAAAGCCTGGCGCTCATGCTCGAGTCCGGCTACCGTGACCCGGACGACCCGGAATGGCGGTACGGCTTCGGCGTGTTCGTCCACGTGCCGAGCCGGTCGTTCGGCCACGGCGGGCTCTGGTCGGGCTACCGGACCCACGTCGCGCACTTCCTCGATCATGGCCTGACCGTCGCCGTGCAGACCAACCGCGACGGGCGCGTAGACCTGCAGTCCATCGTCGTCCGCATCGCCCGCCTGGCGGTCCCGGATCGGCCCTGATACGGGCCGGACGCGCGCGAAGCGCCCGAGACCCTCTCCGGGAGGCTGCCTGGTCAGCCGCATGTTCCTCCGGTGCAGCCCGATGGGTCGCGCCTCGAGAATCAAGGAGGAACTTCGCGATTCGTGTCCGTCTTACTTCGGGAGAGACTCTTTTCAGAGAGCGGCAAGGAGTCGTCAGTGAATCGAGCGGAAAAGTGCAAGCAGCTTCGCGCCTACTTGAACCAGATCGCGCCGGAAGGCGGCATCGAGCGGCTGGCCGACGAGCCGGAGGCGCTCGAGCGAATGGCGCCCCGCGGCCTGAGCGGCGCCCCCGAATCCGAAGAAGAGCGCGCCCGGGCGGCCGCCCGCGCCATCATCCTCGGTGAGGAGATCGACGACGAAGAGATGTTCCTCCTCGAGGCGATCATCCTGCCCGAGGGGCGGCCGGTGATCGACATCGTCGAAGACAGCTTCAGCGCGCCACCGAGCGGTCTGTGGGCCCACCTGAGCGAGGCGTCGATTCGCAGCACCATCGAAGCCGCCATTCCCTCGGTGGGACGGATCGAACTGCCGCTCGACCCGCGCCTGCCGTTCGGCGGCACCGGTTTCGTCGTCGGACCCGGTCTGGTGATGACCAACCGCCACGTCGCCGAGCTGTTCGCGCGCGGGGTCGGGATCCAGCAGCTCCGCTTCCGCCCGGGTCAGGCGGCCGGCGTCGACTTCAAGCAGGAGCGGCGCTTCGCCGAGCCGATCCTGGTCGACGTGCGCGAGATCGCCATGATCCACCCGTACTGGGACATGGCGCTGCTGCGGGTCGAAGGCCTGCGGGAGCCGCAGCGGGCGCTGTCGCTGTCGATCGAGCACGCGCGCGAGCTGGAAGGGGTCGAGGTGGCCGTCGTCGGCTACCCGGCATTCGACTCGCGCAACAACACCGCGCTCCAGAACCGGATCTTCGACGGCGTCTTCAACGTCAAGCGCCTGCAACCGGGCAAGCTCAACGGCCGCGAGAGCGTGCGCAGCTTCGGCAACGTCGTGCTGGCGCTCAAGCACGACGCGTCGACCTTGGGAGGGAACTCCGGCTCGGCGGTGGTCCGGCTCGATACCGGCGAGGTCGTCGCCCTCCACTTCGCCGGCCTGTACAAGGAGTCGAACTGGGCGGTGCCGACCTACGAGCTGGCACGCGATTCGTTCGTCGTCGACGCGGGCGTCAACTTCTCCGGCAGCCTCGGCAAGCCGCCCTTCCCGTGGCTGTCGCACTGGCGCGAGGCCGACCCGATCGACGAAAGCGGCGGCGCCGCCACCGCCGTTACCGGCGCGCCGACCGTCGACGCCGCGGCGGGAGTCGCGACCTGGCGGATCCCGCTCGAGATCACCGTTTCGCTCGGGGCCCCGGCGAGAGCCGACGCGGCGGTGCAGGGCGGGGCCGTCGCCGACGCCGAGGTGGAGAAGCCGCCGACGCGCCCCGATCCCGACTATTCGAACCGCCGCGGCTACGACCCGGGGTTCCTCGGCCACGGCCACGAGATCAAGATCCCGTGGCTTACCGACGAGCAGTACGCCAACGTGGCGATCAACCGCGATGCGGCCACCGACCGGCACGTCCTGCCCTACCACCACTTCAGCGTGGTGATGAACCGGGAGCGGCGGGTCGCCTACTTCACCGCGGTCAACATGGACGGCCGTCGGGAGATGGACGTTCCGCGCAGCGACTTCCGCGACTTCTGGTCGCCCGATCCCCGGGTGGACGACGACGCGTTCCTCGACAACGACTTCTACCGCGACGTCGGCGACGACAAGAACCCGCTCGACCGCGGCCACCTCGTGCGCCGCCTCGACCCGTGCTGGGGCGCCAGCCTCGCCGAGGTCCATGCCGCCAACCACGACACGTTCCACTGGACGAACTGCAGCCCGCAGCACAAGAGCTTCAACCGGAACAAGACGACCTGGGGCGGGGTCGAGAACCATATTCTGAACGGTGCCAACAACCACGACCTGAAGGTCTCGGTCTTTACCGGACCGGTCTTCCGCGACGACGATCCGGTCTACATCACCCCCACCCACCTCCGGGTTCGGATTCCGCTCGACTACTGGAAGGTGGTGGTCATGGTGAAGCCGGACGGCCGGCTCTCGGCCACCGGCTTCGTGATATCCCAGAGCGACATGGTCGACGACATGATCGAGTTCGCTTTCACCGACGAGTTCGAGCAGTTTCAGACCACCGTCCGGAGCATCGAGGAGATGACCGGGCTCTCCTTCCGCGGCCTGGCGGACCACGACCCCCTGGCGGGGACGGAGGAGGCGGTCGGCGCGGGACCGGTCCGGATCCCCATGAGCTCGTACCGGAGCGTGGTGATCGAATAGGCGGGTCCTCAGCGCTCGGCCGGGCTGGCTCGAGGATCCGGGTCGGCGTGCCGGAGGATCTCGAGGGCGGTGACGTCGCCGGGATCGCTCGCGAGCACCGTCCGGTAGCACTCCACGGCCCGCTTCCAGTCCCCGTTCGCCGCGTACGCTTCGCCCAGGGAGTTGTAGAGATCGGGCCGATCCGGGAAGGCCTCGACGTTGCGCTGGAAAACCGCGATGGCGTCGTCCGTCCTGCCCTCCTCGAGCAGCAGCCTGCCAACGACGCCCAAGGCCCAAGGACTCATCTCGGTCTCCGCCTCGCGCAGGGCGTCGAACGTCTCCAACCCCTTTTCGAGCCCGTCTTTCGAGATGGCGCCGTAGATCTTGCCCGGGGGCCGCTCGGCATCCCTGACGAGATTACGGAGATTGGGCTCGTTGATTCGTTTGGCGAGGATCGTCAGCTCGATGTCCACTTCGTCGGCGACGCCGGTAATGCCCGCCTTGACCTGGCTCCAACGGTCGCCCATGACGCCGAACTCCTTGCGGCGGATGGTGGTATGGCCCACGAAGACGACCTGCGTGTCCTCGCGAACGTCCTGCATCACGCCGGAGAACTCCTCCATCACGATGCGGACCTCTCGGGTCACGTCGCGGATGGTCAGGTCTCCCACGACGTCGAAACCGGCCGAGGTCGGCTCGGCGCGCTTGCTTCGGAACGTGATCGCGGGGAATCGTGCGGCGTCGAACCACTGGTCGGACTTGAGGTCCTGATCGCGGAAGTCGTGGTCGGTGTCGAGGCTGTCGACTTCGATTCTCACGGTCGCCGAGGTCGCGGCCACGTCCTGCTCGTCGAAGCGGACCGCCCCGGAGAAGTCCGCGAAGCGTCCCCGCACCTTGGCGAATCCCATGTACCGGATCGAAAACCCGACGTAGGAGTGTCCGCGGTCGACCGAATAGACCTGGGAGAGGTCGAGCTCCAAGCCGCGCCCGGTGGCGGGAACCAGACACGCGAGAGCGGTGAGTGCGAGAGCGGCTTTCATCGACAACCCCCTTTTGGTACGCGCGGCCACGGCACGGGTTGCAATCGCGGCGCGGCGGGCTTGCGTCGCGGCGCCGGTCGTCACGACGGCTTGGCGCCGCCACCGTCGGCCTCGAACTTGCTGCCGCGCAGCACCTCGACCTCCTGGAGCCAGAGCACGATCGCGTAGTCGCGGCCGAAGCGATCGAGCAGGCCGTTGGCGATCTCCACGGCCTGCTCCTCCCCGCAGATGGTCTCGATCCGCACGCTCCGGCTCTGGTCCCAGTCCCCCTCGCGCCTGCCGCGCTCGCCGAAGCCGCGCGCCTCGACGGCGGTGAAGCCGGTGACCCCGGCCCGCTCGAGGTCCCGCGCCACCAGGCGCTCGATCGACGCTTCGACGACGATCGTGAGAATCTTGCGGGGTGACATGGACATGGCGTCAGCCTCCGATCCCGTGCGCGAGCCGGCTCGCCCAGTCATAGAGAGGAATACCGAAGATGATGTTAAAGGGGAAGGTGATGCCGAGCGAGGCGGTGAGGTAGAGCGCCGGGTTGGCCTCCGGCACCGCGATCCGCATCGCCGCCGGCGCCGCGATGTAGGAGGCGCTGGCCGCGAGGGTCGCGAGCACGGCGGTGCCTCCCGGCGACAGGCCGACCGCCAGCGACACGGCGATGCCGAGCGCGGCCGAGAGCAGCGGCATCGCGATCCCGAAGGCGAGCAGGAAGGGCCCCACCTGGCGGACCTCGGCCAGCCGCTGCGAGGCCACCAGGCCCATCTCGAGCAGGAAGAGCGCCAGCGCGCCCTTGAAGAGGTCGAAGAAGAGCGGCGAGACGGTGTCCATCGCCGCCGGCCGGGCCAGGGCGCCGATGACCAGGCCGCCGAGCAGCAGGACGATGCTCTTGCCGAGCAGCAGCTCGCGGGCGATCCCTCGCCACCCGACGGCGCCACCGGGGCGGCCGCGGCGCGCGAGCAGGATGCCGACGCCGATCGCCGGCACCTCGAGCACCACCAGCAGCACGGCCGAGTAGTCCTCGAACGCGGTGCCCGCCTGGCGCAGGTACTCCAGGACGATGGCGAAGGTCACCGCGCTCACCGAGCCGTAGTGGGCCGCGATCGCCGCCGAGTCGGGGCGCGGCAGCCGCCCGACGCCGCGCAGGATCGAGTAGGCGACCAGCGGGATCACCAGCCCCAGCCCGACGGTGCCGACAAGCGGCACCAGCAGGGCGGCGAGCGGGGAGCGCGCCAGCTCGACGCCGCCCTTGAGCCCGATCGCCAGCAGCAGATAGACGCTGAGCGTCTCGTAGAGGGCGCGCGGCAGCCGGAGATCGCTGCGCGTCAGCCCGGCGGCGAGGCCGAGAACGAAACAGAGGACCGCGGGGTCCAGCAGGTTGCCCAAAGCGCTCCGATTCTATCGCCGGGGGCGTGCCCGTTGTCGCCAAGCCGCAACCACGATGAAACAACTGGCAGCCGGTCACGTCTTTGGTTCGGGAGACCGTCGATGAAGAGAGCCATCCTCGTAGCCGTGGCCGTGCTCGTCGCCGGCGTAGCGATCGCGCACTGGTACTTCTCGGATCGGGGTCGGTTCACCACCGAGCCCGAGACCACCGGGCTGGGCCGTACGGTTTCGGGCAGCGACCTGATCTCGGATCACGATCCGGCCGTCGTCCTGCGCTTCGATCCGGCCTTTCGCTACCTGGGCGGGCAGAAGTTCATCCTCTATGGCGTTGCCGACGCCGAGCAGCATTTCTTCGTCGAGACCACCGCCGACGGCCAGCTGAAGAGCCTCTACTGGGTGCAGTACGAGGCCTATCTGCCCGGCAAGAGCTACAGCTACGACTACGACGACTCGCCGCTGCGCCTGACGCTCGGCGGCTACGAGTTCTACACCGACACCGAGGTCGTCGGGCTCGACCCCGATCGCAAGCGGCGGCGCGGCACAGATGGCGCCCTGGCGCGGCAGTTCCTCGCCGGCCGGGGCTACGAGCTTCCGAACGACTTCGCCTACGCCCGCCTGGTCTATCTGACCGACGAGTCGAGGCGGAAGGAGCTCATGATCATCTTCATCGAGGATCTCGCGCCCAGAGGCCTGAGCGCGGCGGCGCTCGGCGAGGGCGGCGCGGACGCCGCGCGCCGGCCCGAGGTCGAGCGGGCGCACCTCGACCGCATCCGGAGCACGCTGGTCGTCCTCGAGCCGCCCCTTGCAGACTCCCAGGGCGGGGTCTGGTAGCCTCTGGCCACGAGCGAGGAGGGAGTATGCCTGCGTTGTCCATCTCGACGCTTCTTCAAGTGGTCGTCGCCCTGGGGCTCTTGAACGTCTGGCTGCTGCGAGCGGCGAGAGCAACGGCCTATCGCGGCGGCGATTCTCGGTCCCTGAAGGAAGAGTTCGCGGCCTATGGCCTGCCGGAGCTGGCCTTCTACGTCGTCGGCGCGCTCAAGATCCTGTCGGCAATCCTGTTGATCGCCGGCATCTGGTACCCGGCGCTGGTGCTACCGGCGGCGGCGGTGGTGGCGGTGCTGATGGTCGGCGCGCTGGCGATGCACGTCAAGGTCCAGGACCCGGCCATCAAGTCGCTGCCGGCGTTCCTGATGCTGCTGATGAGCGCCAGCTTGTGCGCGCTGGCCGTCCTGTAGGCTCCGGGCCGGGCGGGGGCGAAAAATGCCCGAGGGGCCTGAGATCCGGCGGGCGGCCGACCGCGTTGCCGCCGCCCTCGAAGGGCGGATCGCCGAGCACGTCTACTTCGCTTTCGAAGAGCTCAAGCGTTTCGAGCGGGTGTTGACGGGCCGCAGGGTCGCCGAGGTGACCGCTCGCGGCAAGGCCATCCTGACCCGCTTCGAGGGCGGCCTGAGCGTCTACACCCACAATCAGCTCTACGGGCGCTGGTACGTCATGCCGAACGGTCGTCTGCCCCGGACGAATCGACAGCTGCGCTTCGCGGTCGGAGCCGACGATCGCCGGGCGCTCCTGTACTCGGCGTCGGAGATCGAGGTGCTCGACGCGCGGGCCGAGCGCACGCACCCGTTCTTGAGCCGCCTGGGTCCGGACGTGCTGTCGCAGGCGCCCACCGTGGACGAGGTCGCGGCCCGGTTGGGCGAGGCGAGCTTTCGCGGCCGCCAGCTCGGAGCGCTGCTCCTCGATCAGGGCTTCGTCGCGGGACTCGGCAACTATCTGCGCGCGGAGATCCTGTTCGAGGCCGGTCTGCACCCCCGGCGCAGAGCGGCCGACTGCTCGGACGAAGAGCGCCGGCGGCTGGCCGATCGGATCCTCGCGCTTGTCCGGCGGACGTATCGCACGCGGGGCATCACCCTGGCGCCCTCCCGAGTGGCCGAGCTCAAGGCCGCGGGTGCCGCGCGCTCCGAATACCGGTTCTGGGTCTACGGTCGCGGCGGCGCGCCGTGCCGGCTTTGCGCCGAGCCCCTGGCGAGCGCGCCGGTGGGTGGCCGCAAGTGCTACTGGTGTCCCGTGTGCCAGCCACCGAGTGGATGAGAGCTGTCGTGAATCGAAAGCCGGTGACATCGGTCGCGCTAGGGGGGCAACGGGGAGACTCGGTCAGATGGCCCTGCTGCTGATCCACGCCGCGGCGACGCTGGCCATGGCCGGCCTGATATGGTTCGTGCAGGTCGTCCACTACCCGCTGTTCCGCCTGGCCTCGGAGCGGCGATTCGATCGCTTCGCGGCGGAGCATCGGTGGCGGACGTCCCTGGTGGTGATGCCCCTGATGCTCGTCGAGCTCGGGACCGCGCTGGCTCTCCTGGTGGCGCCGCCGCTCGGTCTGAGCCGCGGACCGCTCTGGCTGGGCATGCTCCTGCTGGCGTGGATCTGGCTCTGCACGGCGCTCCTGCAGGTCCCTCTGCATCGACGCCTGAGCGGCGGGCAGGACACCGCTGCGATCCGGCGGCTGGTGGCGACCAACTGGCTGCGGACCGCCGCCTGGACGGCCCGCGGCTGGCTGGCGCTCGCCCTGGTCGCGGACGGCTGGCGATGACGCGGTCTTCGCGGACCGACCGTTTCGAGGCCCGCCCGCCGGGCTCGATTCGCGGTGAAGTCGGGCGCCTGCTGGTGCTCTTGCCGGATCAGCTCCACGGCCGGTACCTGAAGGCCGCGGGCCTGGACCGGGGGCGAGACGCCGTGCTGCAGATGGAGCTGGCCGAGGACTTCACGCACGTTCCGAGCCACAAGCAGCGCACGGCCCTCCTGCTTTCGGCCATGCGGCATTTCGCGCTCGAGATCGAGCGGGCGGGGTGGCGCGGCGCCTACCTGCGGCTCGAGGACCGCGGCGACGACGGCGGGCTTCGCGGGCAGCTGAAACGCGTCTGCGACCGGGTGCGCCCGCGCGAGCTGGTCGTTTTCAGGCCCGGGGACTTCCGCACCCTCCAGGCGCTCGAACAGGCGGCCGAAAGCCTGGACCTCGGGCTCGAGCTCCTCGAGGATCCGCACTTTCTGGTCGAGCCGGCGGAGTTCGAGGAGTGGGTCGGCGACCGGAAGGTGCTGGTGATGGATCACTTCTACCGCTGGATGCGCCGTCGCCTCGGCGTGCTGCTGACGGAGGCGGGGCAGCCGGAGGGGGGCTCCTGGAACTACGATTCGGACAATCGAAAGAGCCTCGGCAAGGACGCCCCCACGCCGCCGCGCCGGCGCGAGAGCCGGCCGGATGGCGTCACGCGCGAGGTGCTGGAGCTCGTCGAGCGGCGCTTCGCGGACGCGCCCGGCCGCCTGGCGGGCTTCGCCTGGCCGGTCACGCGGGCGCAGGCTTTGAGGGCGCTCCGGCATTTCATCCGGCACGTCCTGCCGTCCTTCGGCGACTACCAGGACGCCATGCGGACCGGCGAGGCGTGGCTCTTCCACTCCCTCCTGTCGCCGGCCCTCAACCTGAAGCTGCTCGACCCGCGCGAGTGCGTCAAGAAGGCGGAGAGGGCGTATCGAGACGGCGCGGCTCCCCTGAATTCGGTGGAGGGGTTCATCCGGCAGATCATCGGCTGGCGGGAGTTCATCCGCGGGATCTACTGGCGCGAGGGACCGGACTATGCGCGGCGGAACCATCTCGACGAGAGCGGGCGGCTGCCCGGGTTCTACTGGACGGGCGAGACCGACATGAAGTGCCTCGAGCAGGCCCTCGCCCAGGTGCTGGAGCATGGCTACGGGCATCACATCCAGCGATTGATGGTCACCGGCAACCTGGCGCTGGTCTCCGGCGTGAACCCGAGCGAGATCAGTGACTGGTACCTGGGGATGTACGTCGACGCCATGGACTGGGTGACGCTTCCCAACACCCTCGGCATGCTGATGTACGCCGACGGCGGCGTCGTCGGGAGCAAGCCCTACGCCGCTTCCGGGCGCTACATCCAGCGGATGAGCGACTACTGCGGCGGCTGCCGCTACGATCCGGGGCAGCGCGCCGGCGAGCGAGCCTGTCCGGTGACCACGTTCTACTGGGATTTCCTCGATCGCCATCAGGAGCGGCTCGCCTCGGTGCCGCGCATGGGCTTGGCGCTGAAGAACCTCGAGCGCCTGTCCGGGGCCGAGCGCCGGGAGATCGGGGACCGGGCCGCGGCCCTGCGCCGGGCGTGGGGGATCTAGCTCGACCTGGTGAGCAGGTCGGGCCGGCGGCTGATCCGGTCGGCGCTGGCCCTCTTCTTGCGTACTTTTCGGGTGTTTTTCGGGCGGCCGAGCCGGGGCATCCCGCTCCGGGACCGGGCTCCCGAACCCATCTCGGGCCACGGCCCGCGGGGAGACAAGAAGATGAACGGCAAAACTGTCGGGTTACAGGCCGGCGCCCTGGTGGTGGCGCTGGCGGGGAGCGCCCCTCCGGCGGCCGCGGAGATCCAGATGCTGTCGCAAGCGGTCCTCCAGGTCCACTGCTCCGACGCGGAGGGCACGAGCCACCCGCGGCGCATCCAGGCGATACAGCCCATCGTCGGCAACGAGGCCTCGGCGGTCGAGGTCTGGCCGATGTTCGCGAGCTACTCGCTCATTCCGAGCGATGAGGCCGGCCCGGGCGCCAAGTCGGCGGCCGCGATCAAGAAGATGACGGTCGCGGTCGTCCAGGAGAAGCCGGACGGCTCGCAGAAGCAGCTGGTTCGCTTCCAGGCGCGGGTGCGGCGGGACGGCGCCGCCGGCTTCAAGCGCGCCCATACGCGTCTCGAGCAAGGCGACCTCCTGCACTGGCAGGTGGCGTTCGGCGGCTCGCGCCAGATGCCCAGGCGCGAGTGCCTCGTCACCATCCTGGGCTTCGGGCAGGACGAGCAAGGGCTGACCGGCCTGGCAGCGCTGCGGTAGGGTACCCGCGGCGAGACCGGGTGAACGACGACCGAGAGTCCACGGCCGGCGACGGCTGCCTCTACCCGCGGCTCCTGGGGGCGGAGTGGCCGGCGCTGGCGCCGGCCGTCCGCCGGGCGCATTTCACCGGGCGGATCCGGCGCCTCGCCGGCAGCCTGGACGTCGAGCTCGCCCCGGGGCGCTGGGCGGGGCTCTTCCGGCGGGCGTTCCGGCTGCCGACCCGCCCCGGACCGGCGGCCACGACGCTCGAGATCACCGGCGAGGGCGACGGCGAGATCTGGTCGCGCCGGATCGGCGCCTGGCGCCTCGTCACCCGTGAGCGGGCCATCGCCCTTCGGCCGCCGAAACCGTGACCGTCAACATCGATCCGTCGCTTCTGCCGTAGACCACGGGGATCCGGGGCCGACCCTCTCACCGACCTGCGCGGGAATAGCCGAATCCGCTGCGTCCCGCTCCGGGGGGACCGCTTCGGGGGCCGATGTCCGAACGGAGCTGGTATGGACTTTGCTCTCAGGGTCAAGGGTCAAGGGCGCTCCTCATCGGGGCGCGCGACAAGGAGGCGTGAACATGAATCTGGCAAGAACAACAGCATCGGTCGGCGGCGCCCTGCTGCTCGCCGGCGCTCTGTCGGGATCGGCGCTCGCTGCGGCCGAACCGAAGGAGCCTCTGCCCGCGCTCACCGAAGCGATCGACGTGCGGGTGGTCAACCTGGAAGCGGTGGTCACCGACAAGGGCATCCCCGTCCACGGCCTCGGGCCGGAGGACTTCAAGCTGCGGGTCAACGGCGAGGAGCGCCCGATCGAGTACTTCTCGGAAGTGCGCGGCGGCGTGGCGCTGGCCGAGCGCGGCGGCGCGGTCCGCGAGGTCCCGTCCGTGGCCCCCGGCAAGGTGGTGGGCACCAGCTACCTGGTCTTTATCGACAACTACTTCTCGATCGCCCAGGATCGGGATCGGGTCCTGGAGGCCCTGCGGAGCCAGCTCGGCAACCTGAAGCCCGAAGACCGGATGGCGATCGTCGCCTACGACGGTGCCCGGCTGGAGATGCTCTCGAGCTGGACCAACTCGGTGCCGGCGCTCGAGCGCGCGCTTCGCACCGCGGCGGAATGGCCGGCCCTCGGCCTTCAGCGCTGGTCGGAGCAGCGCAGCTACGAGGCCTCGTCGAGGCTGCCCGCCGGCCTCAGGTTCCGGCGCAGCCGCGCGCTGCCGCTCGGCATTCGCAGCGAGCTGACCCCGGACGAGTACTTCTACGGCCGTCTGCTCGAAGACCAGGTCGAGCGGGTCGTGATGGCCGCCTCGGCCACCCTGCGCGGCTTCGGCGCCGCCCCCGGCCGGCGCGTGGCGATCCTGCTCTCCGGCGGCTGGCCGTGGGACGTTCCGGCCTACGTCACGAGCGAGATCGCGCGACCGGTGGTCGACTCCGGCTTCGCGCGCCCCGGCGAGCTCTACGCGCCGCTGATCGAGACCGCCAACCTGCTCGGCTACACGCTCTATCCGGTGGACGTGCCGGGCATGCAGACGACGGCGTTCGGGACCGGGGCCGTCGCCCGCGGGGAGGCTCTGCTGTCGCCCCGCACGACCACCTTCGAGCGCGAGACGCAGCTGCGCAACGCGCTCGAAGAGCTGGCGCGCGAGACCGGCGGCAAGGCGCTCGTCGATGGCGCCCGCACCGACGCCCTCGGCCTGACCGCCGGCGATACCGGCTCCTACTACTGGGTCGGCTTCACTCCGGATCGAAAAGGAGACGACAGCCGCTGGAAGGTGACGCTGGAGGCGACTCGACCCGGACTCAAGGTCCGTGCTCGGCGGAGCTTCACCGATCTGTCGCACGAGCGGCAGATCGGCCTGGCGGTCGAGAGCGCGCTGCTGTTCGGCAACCCGCCGAGCCCGCAGGCGCTGATCGCGAGCCTGTCGGAGGGCCGCAAGACCGGCGCGCGCCGGGTACGGGCCAGCCTGTCGATCCAGGTGCCGAGCGACTCGATCGAGCTGGTCGCCGACGGCGACCGCTACGTGGCGAACCTGGAGCTGCGGGTCGCGGCGATCGACCGCGACGGAGGCAGCGCGCAGGCCTCGACCATCCCGCTCACCCTGTCGGCGGAGAGCAAGGCTCCGGCCCGGCTCCTGACCTACGAGACCGAGGTGGAGCTGCGGCCCAAGACCGAGAAGCTGGTGGTGGCCGTGTACGACAGGTCGAGCGGCTCGATCCTGATGAGCTCGCTCGACGTCGCCCTGTAAATCCAAGGGTCTCGACGCGCGGGCGGCCGGGGGCGACTCCGGCCGCCCGAAGTCGATCGGGCCCGCATCGCTTGTTCTCCCTATGGCCATCATGGGGTTGCCGAAGCTGGGGTAGGCTACGGCTGGCCCGGAAACAACCGGGGAGCCCATCCAGATTCGGGAGGAAAGGTCATGGCCAAGAAGATCATCGCGGTGGTCGGCGCGACCGGGGGACAGGGAGGCGGGCTGGTGCGCGCCATCCTCGACGACGGCGACGGCGAGTTCGCGGCGCGGGCGATCACCCGCGACCCGGGCTCGGAGAAGGCGAAGGCGCTGGCCGCGCGGGGAGCCGAGGTGGTCGCGGCCGACCTCGACGATGCGGCGAGCGTCGAGCGGGCCTTCGCGGGCGCCTACGGCGCCTACTGCGTGACCAACTTCTGGGAGCACTTCTCGGCCGAAAAGGAGATCGCCCAGGCCCGGACGATGGCCGCGGCGGCGGCGGCAGCGGGACTCCGCCACGCGATCTGGTCGACGTTCGAGGACACGCGTGACTACGTGCCCCTCGACGACGACCGCATGCCGACGCTCCAGGGCAAGTACAAGGTGCCCCACTTCGACGGCAAGGCCGAAGCGAACCGGTTCTTCGAGGAGTCGGGAGTGCCGACCACGTTTCTGCTCACTTCGGGGTACTGGGAGAACTTCATCGGCTTCGGCTGGGGTCCGCAGAAGGGCGCGGACGGCAAGCTGGCGATCGTCTTCCCGATGGACGACGAGAAGCTGCCGCTGATCGCCGTCGAGGACATCGGCAGGTGCGCCTACGGCATCTTCCGGCGCGGCGGCGAGTACGCCGGCAAGGCCGTGGGCGTGGCGGGTGAGCACCTGACCGGCTCGGAGCTGGCCGCCGGCCTGACCCAGGCGCTGGACAAGCCGATCTCGTACACGGCGGTGCCGCCCGACGTCTATCGCGGCTTCGGCTTTCCGGGGGCCGACGACGTCGGCAACATGTTCCAGTTCTGGCGCGATTTTCCGCAGGTCTACGGCGCCAACCGGAGCGTCGACGAGAGCCGGCGCCTCAACCCCGAGCTGCAGACGTTTCGCCAGTGGCTGGCTGAGAACGCCCGGCGGATCCCGCTGCCCGAGTAGCCCCAGCCCAGGCTAGCGGTCGCCGATCCTGCCGTAGCTGGCGGGCGCGCCCGTGGCGGGCGTCGAGGCCTGGATGAACTCGCGGATGTGCTGGTTGGCCAGGGCCAGATCCTCGCTCCGCAGGTACATCATGTGGCCGCTGAGGTAGCCCTCGAAGCGCATGCGGTCGGTCAGCCGGCCGCTGCGATCGAGGTTCCACAGGACGTACTTGGCGGTGAAGTAGTCGGTCGCGCCATCGTAGTAGCCCGACTGCACCATCGTGTGGAGAAACGGGTTCTGGGCCATCGCCCGCCGCAGCTCCTCGGCGACGTCGTGCTCGCCGCGGCCTTCCCAGGGCCGGACGGGGCCGAACAGGTAGTACTGGAGGTCGGTCTCGAAGCCCAGCTCCTCGCGCAGGTAGTGATTGATCGCGGGCGCGAAGGCGTGGTTCCAGGAGGTCAGCTCGGGAGGATAGTCGTACGTCTCGCCGGCGCCCTTGCGGTCGACCCCGAGGTAGCGCGAGTCGAGCCGGCCGATGGTGTAGCCCTCCTCGCGCAGGAGCTCCTTCCAGAAGGCGGCGGCGGGCACCGCCAGGTTGTGGTCGAGCACGAAGGCCTCCGAGAGGCCCGAGTAGCGGGCGACCTGGCGCGCGATCTCGGCGCGCCGCTCGGCCGGCAGGAAGCCGCCGCGAGAGAGGGCGGGCAGGTACTCGTCGAGGGTGAACCGCTCGACCTCCTCGAGCAGCCGATCGAGCTCGAGGCCCTGGAGATCGGCGCCCAGCTGCCGGTGGTAGTGGGCGGCGGCGGCGTAGTAGGGGAGCTTGAGCACCGGCGATCGGGGCGCCGGCCCTTCCGGCACCATGCCGAGGCCGGTCGGCGAGACCAGGATCACGCCGTTGAGGTACATCCAGTGGCGGTCCTGGAGTCGCGCCGCCAGGCCGGAGACGCGGGTGGTGCCGTAGCTCTCCCCGATCAGGTACTTGGGCGAGCGCCAGCGTCCCCGCCGGGAGACGAAGACGTCGATCCAATCGGCCAGGTAGGTGATGTCGGCTTCGACGCCGAAGAACGTCTCGCGGTCGATCTCGTCGTCGAGCACCCGCGAAAAGCCGGTGTTGGCCGGGTTCACGTAGACGATGTCGGCGACGTCGAGGATCGAGTGGGGGTTGTCGCGCACTCCGTACGGCTGCACCGGAAAGCCCTCGTCGTCGATCACCAGCAGCTTCGGACTGGTGTAGCCGAGGTGCATCCACAAGGAGCCCGAGCCGGGGCCGCCGTTGAAGGAGACGAAGAGCGGGCGGCGGGAGTTGTCGGCGACGTCCGTGCGCTCGTAGTACGTGTAGTGGAGGGCGGCGATGGTGGCGCCGTCCTCGCCGTAGACCGGCTGGGCGCCGGTCGTCACCCGGTAGGGCACCCGCACGCCGCGGATCGTCACCTCGGCGGTCTTGGTGAGCGTGAAGTCGGCCTCGAGCTCCCGCTTGGGCAGCTCGGCTTTTCTGGCGCTCGACTCCGGGTCGCTCTTGCCGGGCTCCTCGGCGATGCCCGGCGCGGCGGTCAGGAGCGCGAGCAGAGCCGTCGATGCCGTAGCCGGGAAGACGCGCGCAATCGTGGACGTTGCCATGGGGATCTCCTGCTCGTGGTCGTTCGGTCCGGCGAGCGCCTATCCTACCCGGACGCGTCGCGCCGGGAGCCCCGGGTAGGGGTACGGAACGCGCTCGCGCACCCCAGACGCCGCCTAAAGCGCAGCGCCACTGCCGGACGCTCGGACCGGCTGCGCGTTTGGTAGGGTCGCATGCAAGGAGGACCCCGCGATGTCGATTAGATTCACCGAGGCGCTGGCCGCGGAGTATTCGCGGCTCCACGACACGTGCGAGATTCGGCCGGAGAGGTTCGCCGTGGTGGACCGCGCGGTGAGCGCCATCGTGGCCAAGAAGAGCCGGTACGAGGCTGCGGTTTCGGGCCTCGGCATCCCCTGGTACTTCGTCGGCGGCATCCACAACCTGGAGAGCAGCCTCAGCTTCGAGCGCCACCTCCACAACGGCGATCCGCTCACCGCGCGCACGGTGCAGGTGCCCGCCGGCCGCCCGATCGCCGGCGAGCCGCCCTTCACCTGGGAAGAGAGCGCCGCCGACGCCCTCGCCCTGGACCGCCTGGACCGGGTCGAAGAGTGGTCCCTGCCCCGCCTGCTCTACGAGGCCGAGAAGTACAACGGTTGGGGCTACCGGAGATTCCATCCCGAGGTGCTGTCACCGTACGTCTGGAGCTTCACCAAGCACTACGACAAGGGCAAGTACGTCGCCGACGGCCGCTTCTCGCACACCGCGGTGTCGCAGCAGTGCGGGTTCGCCGCCGTCCTCCGCAGGCTCGAGGAGCGCGCCGAGATCCCGCCGCTCGCGGCTCGGCCGCCTTCGAGGACCTTCTTCAGGTTCTCGTCGAGCAGCGCCGAGAAGCCGCGGGTAGTCGATCTGCAGCGCTTCCTGAACACGTTCGACGGCATCCGCCTGCGGGTCGACGGCGCGCCCGGGCCCAAGACGTCCGCGGCGGTCGAGCGGATTCTGGGCAGCTTCCTCGAGGGCGACCCGCGCAATGAGGCCTAAGGGGCGGTCGGGGAGCCGGCGCGCGGCGCCCTGCCTCCTGCTCGCCCTGGCCGCCGGTGGCTGCGCCGGCCCGGCGTCGAACGAGACCGGCGCGCCGGCAGCGACCCGCTCGCCCGAGGCGGCGCCGGTCGCGGTCGCCGTCGACGACGCGGGCCTCTGGGCCGCGACCGAGGGTGGCCGGCGGCAGCTGCTCGCGGACGACGGCAAGTACTACGAGGCGCGGGTGTCGCCTGACGGCCGCCTGATCGTCGCCGACATCGCCCTGTTGAGCGATCTGCAGGTCGTGCGCGTCTATCGTCGCTCGCGAGGCTCGGAATCTTGGCAGCCGGCGGCCGACGTCACCCGGACGGCCTGGCAGAGGGCAGCCGAGGCCCACGATCTGGCGCTCGAGGAGGTGAGCCACGCCCGGACCCGTTTCGTGGCCTGGGCCGACGACGGCGCCGCCCTCGAGCTCGAGCTGTCCGGACGGCTGCCCGACGGCAGCGAGCTGCGCTATTCGCAGGTCGTCGCTCTCGAGCGGCCGGTGGACGAGTGAGCCGGCGCCAGCCGCGCTCTGGGGCGCGCGGTCGAGGGCTGCCGCTCAGGGGCGCTCGTCTTCGGGGCCGGCGGAGTCGGAGGCCCTGGGGGCGTACCGATCGCCGATGGCGTGGCGGCCCCTGCCGCCGGTGAAGGGCAGGGCGAGCAGGTCGGCCAGACTCCGCGGCTGCGGCCGTTCGAGATGCTCGACGCCGATCCGCATTCCCAGGTGTCCGGCCCGCGGCTGGGCCTCGTAGGTGCCGAAGAGCCGATCCCACCACGGCAGGTTGAAGCCGAAGTTGCTGTTGCTCTCGTCGAGCTCGACCGAGTGATGGACCCGGTGCATGTCGGGGGTGACGAGGATCCACCGCAGCCAGCGGTCGAGGCCGGCCGGCAGGCGGATGTTGCCGTGGTTGAACATCGAGGTGCCGTTGAGCAGCACCTCGAACAGGAAGACGCCCACCGCGGGCGGCCCCAGCGCGGCGATGGCCGCGAACTTGATGACGATGGAGAGCAGGATCTCGACCGGATGGAATCGGATGCCGGTGGTGAAGTCGAAGTCCTGGTCCGAGTGATGCACCATGTGCAGGCGCCAGAGGGCGGGCACCGCGTGGAACATCACGTGCTGTAGGTAGATCGCGAGATCGAGGGCCACGACGGCCAGGCCGACCTCGACCGCGAGCGGCAGGTCGAAGCGGGCGAGGAGGCCCCAGCCCTCGGCTTCGGCGAAGAGCGCGAAGCCGACCGCCGCGGCCGGAAAGACGAGCCGCACCAGCAGCGAGTCGACGACCGAGAGGCCGACGTTCGCCAGCCAGCGCCTGGGCTTCGACTGGCCGAGCCGGCGGCGCTCGGCGATGAGCTCCCACAGCGCCATGACCGCGAATACCCCGCCGAACGATCCCAGGCGCAGCGCGATCTCGTGGCTGAGGATCCAATCGGTCACAAAGGTGCCCTTCCGACCCCCTGGAAGGTAGGAACTTCCGGTCTCGCTGTCAAGACCGCGGCGCAGACACGGAATCGCTCAGCTGTTCATGGCCAGCGCGAGGCGCAGGCCGTGGAGGATCAGGTCGGGGATGATGTGGTCGAAGTCGGGCTCGTCGCGATACAGAGAGGAGAAGCCGCCGGTGGCGACGACGGTCGGGCGGCGGCCGTCGAAGACCTCCTCGGTGACGCGCTCGATCAGCAGCCGGATGGCTCCGAGCGAGCCGAAGTAGAGGCCGGCCTGGATGCTCTCGGTGGTCGAACGACCGATGGCGGCGCTGGGGCCGACGATCTCGACGGCCGGCAGCTTCGCCGTTCCGGCGTCGAGCGCCTCCATCGACAAGCGGACCCCGGGCAGGATCGCTCCGCCGAGGTAGTCGCGCTCGGCCGTGACGACCTCGACGGTCGTCGCGGTGCCGAAATCGACGATGATCAGGTTCTCGCCCGGGAAGCGATGGGTCGCGGCGATGGCATCGGCGATGCGATCGGTTCCGACCTCGCGCGGGTCGCGATACCTGATGCGCAGCCCGGTCCTGACGCCCGGCTGGAGCACGAAGGGCTCGAGCTCGAAGTACTTGACGCAAGCGCTGCGCAGGGAGTGGATGAGGTCCGGCACGACCGAGCAGATGGCGATGGCGTCGATCGCCGCCGGATCGATGGCGTTCTCCCGTAGCGCTGTCCGCAGGAAGACGCCCAGCTCGTCGGAGGTCGGCTTGGCCTGCGCCGTCATCCGGAACTGGAAGCGCAGCTCGTCGCCGGCGAACACTCCGCCGACGACCTGGCTGTTGCCGACGTCGAGACAGAGAATCACGCCGCGCCCTCCAGCGGCCCGGCCAGAGGGACGTTGTCGATCAGTCGCACGTCACCGAGACGGACCGCGCCGAACCGGCGGGTCGCACTCTCCTCGACGTAGTCGACGGTGAAGCCCAGCGTCTCGAGGCGGCGCCGGATCTCGTCCGGAGGTCCTGCCGAGCGCAGCAGGGCGGGGAACTCCGCGGCGCGACGGCGCTCGCCGGCCGACAGCAGGCGGTTGCGTGAGCTGACCGCCAGGCCGTCGGCGTCGCGCACGGTTGGACAGGCGACGATCTCGACGTCGAGGAAGAAGTCGGCCGCCATGGCGCGCACGAGCTCGAGCTGCTGATAGTCCTTCTCGCCGAAGTAGGCGCGGCGGGGCCGCACCAGCTGCAGCAGCTTGAGCACGACGGTCAGCACGCCATCGAAGTGGCCCGGCCGATGGGCGCCGCACAGACGCCTGCTGAGCTCGTTCTCGGTGACCCGGTAACGGTAGCCGTAGGGGTAGATCTCGGCGACCGTCGGGCAGAAAAGAACGTCGACGCCCAGCTTGCGGGCCAGCTCGCGATCGGCGTCGAAGCTGGCGGGGTAGGCGCTCAGATCGTCCTGCCGATCGAACTGGGTGGGGTTGAGGAAAACGCTGAGGACGGTCATCCCGTTTTCCGCCAGAGAGCGCTTCAGGAGCGCCTCGTGGCCGGCGTGCAGTCCGCCGAGCGTGGGGACGAAGCCGATCGGACCCGCCGCCGGTGGCGCTTCAACGCGCAGCCGACGCCACGCCTCGACCGTTCGGACGAGTCGCATGGTAGGTCTCCTCTTCGGCGGGGAAACGGCGCGTTTCGACGTCGTCGGCAAAGCCGTTCAGGGCGCCGCGGATGAG
>JBFGLX010000019.1:0-21145 GCA_041575955.1 Thermoanaerobaculia bacterium | reverse complement strand
GCCGACCGCGAGCTCGGCCGCCACTCGGTCCGGGTCAACGACGACAGCAGCCCGTTCCGGGTCCAGATCGCCGGCGTCACGGGCGAGCCGGCGGCGGGCGAGGTCGAGGTCAGCGCGCGGGTCTCGGTTCCGCCGACCGCCGAGCTCGACCGCCTCGAGTTCTACTGGAACGAGGAGCTGCGAGCGACCGTCGCGAGCCCGCCCTATCGGGCGAAGCTGGCCAGCGCCGAGCCGAGCCCCAGCGATTTCGTCCGGGTCGTCGCCTACCTGACCGACGGCAGCGCCAACGAGGACGCCTGGCTGCTCGCCGCCCCGGGGCCCTCGGAGCGGATCGACGTCAACCTGGTCGAGGTCTACGTCGTGGTCACCGACAAGGAGGGACAGCCGGTCGACGGCCTGACGCGGGACGACTTCGAGGTCCAGCTCTCGGGCCGCCCGCAGCCGGTCGACAGCTTCGGTCCCGCCGAGGAGATCCCGCTGGTGCTGGGCGTGGTCATCGACACCTCGGAGAGCATGTGGCCGTTGATGATCGACACCAAGCAGGCGGGCGCCCAGTTCCTGCTCGAGACGGTCCAGGAGGACGACCAGGCCTTCCTGGTCGATTTCGACACCCAGCCGCGCCTGGCCCACGCCGCCACCGGCGACGTCGCCGACCTGCTGCGCGCGTTCGGACGCCTGGAGGCGGACGGCTACACCGCGCTCTACGACGCCATCATCTTCGCCCTGCTCCAGCTCGAGGAGGCCGACGGCCGCAAGGCGCTGGTGCTGCTGTCGGACGGCGACGACTACCGCAGCGAGTTCAGCCAGCAGCGCTGCATCGAGTTCGGCCGCGACCTCGGCGTGCCGGTCTACATCATCGGGCTGGCCGGCATCCAGAACCCGGGGCGCAACCTGCGCAAGACCGACCTCGAGGGCATCACCGAGTCGACCGGCGGCCGCATCTTCTACATCCGCGAGGTCGAGCAGCTCACCTCGGCCTACGCCCAGATCAACGCCGAGCTGCGCAGCCAGTACCTGCTCACCTTCGCGACCGAGCGGCAGCTGACGACCCAGGAGCTGCGCTCGGTCAAGGTCAAGGTGAACCGCAGGGGGCTGAGCGTGCGGACGGCGGTGGCGGGCAAGATCCGATAGAACGAAGAGGAGACAGACGGCGATGTTCGACAAGACACAGGCGCTCGACCTGCTCGGGGACGCCGTCGCCGAGCTGGCCAGGGCGAAAGAGACGCTCGACACGATCAAGAAGGAAGACGGCGAGGTCGAGAAGCTGAAGCCGAAGCGGAACGCCGTCAAGAAGGCTCTGGAGAGCGCCGAGGCCGCGCTCGCGAGCCTCGGCGAGCTGGTCGCGGCGGCCGAGATTCCCGAGCCGGAGCCGGAGCCCGAGCCCGAACCGAAGCCCGAACCGGAGCCCGAGCCGGAACCCGAGTCCGAGCCGGAACCCGAGTCCGAGCCGGAACCCGAGCCGGAGCCCGAGCCCGAGCCGGAACCCGAGCCCGACCTCTTCAGTGTCGAGGACCAGCACGCCGTCTCCAAGCTCATGCAGGATACGAAGGTCCACCTGGCGGTTCAGCGCCGGCGCGACTTCTGGGAGATCCGCCACCGCAACACCGCCGACGGCGCGCCGTCCGAGCCGATCCGGGAGAAGACGATCGCCGAGTGCTACGCGGTCTACGAGCGCGAGGCCGTGCGCGGCGCCGGCTTCCAGCCGTTCGTCCCCCGCCGGCTCACCCTCGAGGAGCAGCGGGCGCTCGTCGACATGCGCAACATGCCGATCGACAACCCGCGCTCCGTGCGCTGGGAGGACGGCATGACCGAGGTCGACTACATCGACAAGAGCAAGCAGCCCGCCGGCGGCCGGAAGGACGACGTCCAGTTCCCGGCCGGCGAGCTGGTCGGGCCGGTCGAGTTCATGAAGACGGTGCTCGGTTGATCGGATCGCCGGCGGATCAACGGTAGGCGCAGAAGCAGTAGGCCAGGGGCTCGAACGGGCGGCGGGCGCCCGCCAGCAGCGCCAGCTCGTCGGCGAGCGCCTCGATCGGGGGGGCGTCCAGCAGCCGCGGCGGCCGCTTGAGCCACGTCGCCTCGCCGCGCCCGGGCCGTGCCCCGAGCAACAGCCAGGACAGCAGCTGCTGCCGTCGTGACGGCGGCTCCTCGAAGTAGCGCACCCGGTACTCGTCGCCGAGGCCGGCGAGGCTGGCGGCGGCGGCCAGCGCCTCCTCGAGCCCGCCCAGCTCGTCGATCAGGCCGAGACGCAGGGCGTCGCCGCCGCTCCACACCCGGCCGCGGCCGACGCGGTCGATCTCCTCGACCGTCATTCCCCGTCCGGCGGCGGCCTTGGTGATGAACTCGCGGTAGCCCTGCTCGATCATCAGCTGCACGGCTTCGATCACTTCGGGCGGCAGGTCGCGATCGAGGCCGCCGACGCCGGCCATCGGATGGGTGCCGACGCCGTCGTTGTGGATGCCGAGCTTGAGCAGGCTCTGCTCGAAGGTCGGGATCATCGCGTAGATGCCGATCGAGCCGGTGATCGTCGTCTCGCTGGCCCAGATCTGGTCGGCGGTCATCGAGATCCAGTAGCCGCCGGAGGCGGCCACGCTGCCCATCGAGGCGACCACCGGCTTGCCGGCTTCGCGGGTGAGCTCGACCTCGCGGCGGATGATCTCGGCCGCGAACGCGCTGCCCCCCGGGCTGTCCACGCGCAGCACCAGCGCCTTGACCTCCTCGTCGTCGCGCGCTTCGCGGATGAGGGCGGCCGTCGAGTCGCCGCCGATCGTTCCCGGCGGCTGCTGGCCGTCGAGAATCGAGCCCTTGGCGACCACCACCGCGACCACCGCCTCGCCGCTCTCGTCCGGGGCCTCGGTCGCCCCCAGGTAGGCGTAGTGGTCGACCTGATGGAACGAGCCCGATTCCTCGTCCTCGCCGGCGAGCTCGATCAGCCGCGCCCGGACCTCGTCGCGCTGCGCCACCCGATCGACCAGGCCGGCGGCGAGCGCCGCTTGGGCCGCGTCGCCGCCGTGCTCGGCGAGCTCCCGCTGATAGCCGGCGGCATAGGCCTCGAGGTCGTCCTCGGCGAGCCCGCGGCCGGCCGCGACGTCGGCGCGGTAGGCGCGCCAGAGGTCCGTGAGCCACTCAAGCCGCTCCTCCCGGGCCTCGTCCGACATGTCGTTGCGGGTGTACGGCTCGACCGCCGACTTGTACTCCCCCACCCTGAAGACGTTCCAGCGGGCCTCGATCTTGTCGATGGCGTCCTTGTAGTAGCTCCGGTAGGTGCCGTAGCCGGGCACGACCACCATGCCCATCGGATGGAGGAACACCTCGTCCGCCCGCGACGCCAGGTAGAACTGCGGCTGGAAGTAGAAGTCCGCGAACGCCACCACCGGCTTGCCGCTCTGCTTGAACGCGTCGATCGCGCGCCCGAGCTCCTGCAGCTTGCTCAACCCCGCTCCGGCCAGCCGGTCGAGGTCGAGCACCAGCACCTTCACCCGATCGTCGTCGACGGCCCGCTCGATGGCCTCGAGCAGCGGCTTCATCAGGGTCTCGGCCTCGGTGGGCTGGCCGAGGAAATCGAGCAGCAGCTGCTCGGCCGGATAGCCGGTCAGCTGCTCGACCAGCAGGCCGCTCGGAGCGAGAACCAGGGCGGTGCTGTCGGGCACGTCGGGGCCGCCCCGGGGCACGACCCAGGCGATCAGCAGGACGACGAGCGCCAGGATCGTCAGGCTGACGATCAGCCGGGCGCTCAATTCGATGATCCGGAACAGGCTGCGCAGGAAGGCGGCGATGCGGCCGCCGATTCCGCGGCTCGCTCGCGAGCGTGTGTTCGGTGGGCGGGTGGCCGGGGTGCGCGGGGTCTCTTCGGTCATGGCTCTCGGGGATCTTACGGGAGAACGGCCGTCCGGGTCTTTGTCCACGGCGTCGCGGACGGTAGGCTGCGGCCGTGTCCGAGGTCTCCGATTTCTGGAACCAGCAGGCCGACGGCTACGGCGACTCGTCGCGCGGCGCCTGGGTGGAGCGCAGCCACCATCGGGTGACGGCGGACCTGCTCAACCGCGAGCTCCGCGGCGGCCGGGTGCTGTGCGTGGGCGGGCCGTGGGTGGCCGCCGACGCCGCGCTCGACCTGACCGTCGTCGACGTCTCCCGGCGCATGCTCGACAGCTACGCCGCCGCGGGCATGGCGCCGATCCTGGGCGACGGCCTGCGGCTGCCGATCGCCGCAGGCAGCTTCGACCACGTGGTAGCGCCGCTCGTCTGGCACCACATCACCGGCCCGAGCGGCCGGACGGCGCGTGCCAACGTGCGGCGGGCGGCGGGCGAGGCCCTGCGCGTGCTCAAGCCGGGCGGCCGCCTCTGGGTCAAGGAGATCGTCGTCCGTGCGCCGGTCTACGCGGCCGAGCTCGCCCTGGCGCGCCTGACCCGGGCGACGCTCGGGCTCAAGGGGATCCCGCTGGTCATCTTCCACAGCGACCGCTTCCTGCGCCGGAGCCTGACCGAGGCCGGCTTCGAGGGGGTGCGCTCGATTCCGAGCGACTCGCCGCACGAGAGATGGCACGATTGGATCCCGCCGGTCATCGGGCTGCCCGGCCTGCGGGTGCCGAGGCTGCTGGTGCCGGTGCGCTACCGCCTGATCGTCGGGCGGGCTTGATCGGATCTCCCCTGAGCAGCCGGGCAGATAGGTAACACTCCAGACCGGGTACATGGGTAACAGTCTGGGGGGTGGGTTTGGTGGTTTGTGTGTCTTTCTCAGCCGTCGTCGTCGGGGCCGTGGGAACGGTGGGAGCTGTGGGAACCCCGGGGAGGGGTTTCCAGGGAGGGGGGCTGGGAGGGCAGCTTCCACGGTTCCCACACGTGATCGAGGAGCTCGCGGGGTATCCGCGTCCCCGGGTCCCGCGGCAAGGGGGGTCACCCGGGGCCTTCCGGGAGCCCGGTGTCGTCGTCGACGGCCAGCTGACCGAATCCCGCTTGCGGCACGGGCAGCGACGGTGGCGGCTCGACGAATCCGTACTGGTCGAACAGGTCCCAGTTGGCCGAGTTGATCGCGCCGAGCGCGTCGTAGACCGCGTTCTTTACCCGGTTGATGCTCGGCCAGTAGGTGTCGTCGGTATGACTGGCGTTGAAGAAGAAGGCCATCGCCAGGTTCGGAGAGGCGGCGTAGTTCTCGTTTTGGACGATGAAGTAGCCGAAACCTCCGTAGAGGGCGCCGCCGTGCTCGATCCTGTTCGAGCCGTTGGTGACGAAACCGCCACCCCCCCAGCTGCCGTTCTGGCTGGCCTCGAAGGTGTCGAAGAAGCTCGAGAAGGTATCGAATCGCAGCGGCCCGTAGGGCCGGCGCGTTCGCTGCAGCGCGGTCGCCAGCCGCACCATCGCGATCGGAGAGGCGGCCCAGCTGCCGGCGGACCATATGGACCGCATCGGCATCCCGCCGTAGGGGGCGTCCACCTGGTCGGTAAACACGGGCGTCCCGTCTTCGGCGAAGTGGCCCGCCATCTCGATCAGCAGGGGCGAGATCCTGTCGGCGCCGAAGTGATGGTAGTAGCGGGCTTCGGTCGGATGCCTGTTCGAGAGGTGGTCCGACGAGTATCCGAACCGTTTCTGCCCCTGGTTGAGCTTCAGATGATTGGCGAACTCGTCGGTGAAGTAGTCACCGTAGTGCTTGTCGGCCAGGATCTCGACCACCAGCGCGGCCGCGCAGATTCCCAGGCCGCTGTAGAAGACGTTCGCCCCGGGCGCCGAGTCGAGGGGCTCGCCGTAGTAGTAAGGCACGATCTCGCGGCAGTCCGGCGTGTGCTCGATGCCGAGATCCCGGGCGATCTCGACGGTGTTGTTCAACGGCAGGGTGGGAGAGAAGGGAGTGACGTCGAGTCCGTAGGTCGCATGCTGCTCGTACCAGCCGCCGGTATGGGTCAGCAGATGCCTCAGGGTGACGTCGAAAAGGTGTGGGAAGCTCAGGTGCGGAACGATGTTGTCCGAGCCCTCGAGCGCCGGCCATATGACCGCCGGAAAGACTCGGGTCTCGAGGGTGAGCGGTTCGCCGGTCGGCGTCGGGACGCCGTCATCCACCAGCTTCATCGCCGACATCGCGGTCATCGTCTTGGAGATGCTCCCCAAGCGGAACATGGTCTCCGCCGTCGCCAGCTCGTTCGCCTCGAGGTTGGCGAAACCGTAGCCGCGCGCGTAGACCAGCCGACCGTTGCGGGCGATCGCGAGGGCGCCTCCGGGAATGCTGCCGAGCTTCAAGGAGGTCACCATCGCTTCGTCGATGTCGGTGAAGCCGACATAGGCGTTGCCGGTGATCGGGGTCCGGTTGTCGACCAGGGTCAGGTGGTAGCCGTGCTCCAGGCCGTCGTCGCCGGGCACCACGGAGGTTCTCTGAATGCTGATGATCCGGCCCGCGTGGCGCCGGATCAGATGGAGGATCTTAGACTGCGGCACCTCGGCGTGCGTCCAGTGGTTCAAGCCCTGCTCGACCGAGCCGACGGTCAGGATGCCGTAGAACTCGCCGGCGGTCATGTCCAGATCCGTAAACCGGGCGTTGATCACCGCCTTGGCCAGGCTCTCTACGGTCTTGGACTCCAACCCCTGGACCGGCACCCAGACGCGCTCGTCGGCGCCGACGTTCTCGATGCCCACCCCGGCCCACCGGGTCTGGCCGTCGAACTGGTAGGCCTCCATGTCGATCGGACGGTGGTCGTTCTCCACGAAGTCGTCGATGATCCCGTCCCAGGATCCGTCCCACCACCATCTCCAGCCCTTCCGGTTGTTGCCGGTGTTCTTCTCCAGAACCGCGCTGAAGCGCAACGCGGTGCCCACCTGCCGTGGCTTGAGCTTGGTGACCCGGAAGTCCTCGTTGTCCACCAGGTGAACGAGGACGGTCGAGGTGGTGTCGTGTTTCCACAGGCTGTCGCGCTCGTACGGGCCCTCGTTCTTGACGTAGAGCACCTGGAATCGAAGCGAGGGGGCGTGCTGGACGATCTCCACGTCGTAGACCCGGTAGCCCTGGTCGATGATCTCCTGGATTTCGCTCTCGCTCTGCCAGTGGTTCCAGTAGAACGCGGTTCGGGCGTAGCCGAACGGGTATTCGAGCAGATTGCTGCCGACGAGGATGTCGTCCGCCGCGCCGTAGTCCGGACCTTCGCCGACGCCGGTGAGCGGGGGCTCGAATACCCAAGGCGGATCGGGGTCCGGAAACGGGTCCTCGAAGGCCAGATCGGTCGCCGCGGCCGGCCCGGTGGCGCCGGGCGGCCGCGCGGCCTGGGCCGCCCGGATGATCGAGTCCGCGCGCGCGGCGTCGATCGGCACGCCGGTGCGCAGAATCGGGTCGCCCTCCGGCGCCGGCGCGCAGGCCGCGCCGATGCCGGCGAGGATTCCGAGTGCCAGGAGCGAGCAACGCATGAGACACCTCCAGGGGCCCCGGTGGCGCGGGCGAGATCGATTCGAAGTCGGAGAGGCAACCAGCCTACATCATTCACGAGACACGCGGCGGAACGCGGGGCCTCGAGCGCCACACCGGACCCGTACCGCCCGCGGGCTCCGCGCGCCCGAGGTCAGCTCGCAGATGGGTCGCGGCCGAGCGTCAGTAGCCCGCGAGCGAGGCGACGCTTCCGGTCAGACGATCCGCTCCCGGATCTTGGCCGAGATGATGTCCATCGCCCAGACCGTCAGCGCGATCAGGATCACAAGCGTGCCGACCTCGCCCCACTGGCCGAGGTCGACCCGCGGCTTGAGGATGTAGCCGATGCCGCCGCCACCCACGAAACCGATGATCGTCGACATGCGCACGTTGATGTCCCAACGGTAGATGGTGAACGACAGGAAGGGCGGAATGACCTGCGGCACGACGCCGTAGCGCAGGATCTGGAGCGTCGAGGCGCCGGTGGCGGTGATCGCCTCGACCGGGCCGTGGTCGATGCTCTCGATCTGCTCCGAATAGAGCTTCACCAGCGCCGCGACCGAATGCACCCAGAGCGCCAGGACGCCGGCGAACGGCCCGATGCCCACCCAGGAGATGAAGATCAGCGCCCACACCAGCGGCTCCACCGAGCGTGTGATGTTCATCACCGCGCGCACCAGGGTGTAGGCCAGCCGCGCGACGACGGTCCGCCGGGTCAGGTTGCGGGCGGCGAAGAACGACATCGCGAAGGCGATCGGGATCGCGAAAGCGGTCGCCATGAAGGCCAGGAAGACCGTCTGCACCAGCAGCACGACTCCCTGGTGCAGCACCTCCCCCGACGGATTCACCAGGCCGCGGACGATGTCCGTGGCCTTGTTGAACTGGGTCAGGAAGGTAACCAGCTGGACCTCGGTGATCAGCCAGCCGGTCAGGAAGGTCAGCTCGATCAGCAGCGCGGTGAACCAGCCGCGCAGCGTCTCGGTCCAGGGGACCGCGATCTCGCCCTCTTCGCCGTAGACGGCCGCCACTCCCGGGCTCATCCGCCGGGGGGCGCGGATCGGCTGCCAGACCAGCGCTGCCAGCAGTGCGATCAGCGCGATCCAGCCGTAGTGGAGCAGGTCGAGGGTCTCCTCCGGGGTCACCTGCAGCCCGGTCGGACCGCGCCGGCCCGAGAACGAGATCACCAGGAACTCGACCATCAGGAGGAAGAGGCCGAGCAGGGTCCAGTCGACCACCAGCGCCTTGAGCCGCATGAGCAGCCGCTCCCGGGCTCCGGCGATGCTCATGCCCCGGCCTCGCCGGCGTCTCGCTCCGGCGCGGCGGCCGGTCCGAGCAGCGAGCCGGTCGCGGGCTCGGCGTCGGTGCCGTAGATGTCGCGGAAGGTGTCGGCGTCGAAATCGTCCGGATCGCCCTCGTAGACCAGCCGGCCGTCGCGCAGGGCGACCAGACGGGTGGCGTAGCGCCGGATGAGATCGATGTCGTGAAGGGTACAGACGACCGTCATCCCTTCGTCGCGGTTGAGCGACTCGATGTGGCGCATCACCGAGTGCCGGAGCGCCGGATCGAGCGACGCGACCGGCTCGTCGGCGAGAATCAGCCGCGGCTCCTGCATCAGCGCCCGGGCGACCGCCACCCGCTGCTGCTGGCCGCCCGAGAGCTTGTCGGCCCGGCTGCCGCCGCGCTCGCCAAGACCGACCCGCTCGAGCGCCGCCTGCGCCTGCCGGCGCTCCTCGTCCGAGTAGCGCAGCAGCAGGGTGCCCAGGAGCGAGCTGCGGCCGAGGGCCCCCGACAGCACGTTGGTCAGCACGGTGTGCCGCTTCACCAGGTTGAACTGCTGGAAGATCATCCCGATCCGGGTGCGCAGCCGGCGCAGCCGGGCCCCCTCGGCGGCGGTGATCTCCTCGCCGAACAGCCAGATGCGGCCGGCGGTGGGATCGATCAGCCGGTTGATGCAGCGCAGCAGCGTCGACTTGCCCGAGCCGGAGAGCCCGATCACCACCAGAAACTCCCCCTCCCGGACCGTCAGGTCGACGCCGGTCAAAGCCTGGACGTCGGGGTCGAAGGTCTTGGACACCCCCTCGAGACGCACCGCCTCGGCGCTCAGGATCCACCCCCCTTGCGGCGCTCCAGCTTGGCCTCCTCGGCCTGGAGCAGGCCCTCGGCGCTGATCTCGGCGGTGGCCAGCGCGGCGCGGAAACCGTCGTAGCCGCGGTCGTCGGTGCGGCCGACGCCGACGCCGGCCAGCAGGTCGAAGAACGCCGCCTTGCCCAGCTCGGTGTCGAGGAACCGGTCGAAGGAGGCCGCGAAGCGCTGCCAGATGTGCTCGGGGAAGCCGTCGCGGACCGCGCACAGGTCGTTGGGGATCGGATCGCTCAGCGCCAGCACCCGCACCTCGTCGACCAGCGCCCGGCGCGCCGCCGGGTCGTTCATGCGGCGGGTGATCAGGTAGCGCGCGTCGCCGACCAGCACGCCTTCCCGGCGCTGCTGGTCGTTGGGCGGCGAGTAGAACGCCGCGCCGCCGTCGGCCTTGCCGTCCCAGACCGCCTGAATGACGTTCGGGTGTCCGCCGGCGTAGTAGACCCGTCCGAGCCTCACGCCCTTTCGATCGAGCAGCATGCGCGGGAAGATGTGGCCGGAGGTCGAGGTCTCGTCCGAGAAGGCGAAGCGCGCGCCGTTGAGGTCCTCGAGACGGCGGACGGCCGAGTCGGTGCGCGCGTAGACGCAGCCGTGGTAGGTGTTCTTGAGGATCTCCACCGGCGTCTCGGTGGTGTAGACCACGCGCGTGTCGAGCAGCGTTCCGGGCCGATCGTATTCGAGCTCCTTGCGTCCGTCGCCGACGAAATCGTTGGCCCCGGAGGGCACGTGGCTCGACAGCGCCGCCGCGACGTCGCTGCCGTCGGCGACCAGCGCTCGCACGGCCTCGACGTCGGTGGACACCGGAACCGCCACCCACTCCGGCGCCAGGCGGCTCAGCTCGGCGCCGAGCAGCCGCCTCAGGTTCGCGTCCAGGGAGTCGGGCACGGCGACGCGCCGGCCGGCCAGCTCGTCGAGCCGCCGCGGCTCGCCGGGCGCGCTGCGGGTCACCACGATGCCGAAGAGATCCGCCGAACGGACCACCTGCAGCTTCGCCTGGGCGTCGTAGCGCGCGTGCGCGATCACGTAGGCGAACGCCGGCATCCAGGCGACGTCGGCTTGGCCGGCGCCCAGCGCCTGGATCACCGCCGCATAGCTGGTCGGGACCTCGGTGCGGAGCACCAGGCCGGTGTCCTCGCGAATGAAGCGCGCGAGGTCGTCTCCGCGCCGCACCAGCGTCCCCTGCTCGACCGAGGGAACGAACAGCATGCGCACGAGCTCTTCGCCGACCGCCTCGAGCCGCGCACGCCGGCCGAGTCCCCACACGAAGGCGACGAAGACCGCCAGGACGAGAGTCCATCCGATCCGCGGCAGCCACCGCGAGCTACTTCCGGAGTCAGCCATAGCCGATGCGAGCCCGAGTCTAGCCGATCGAAAGGACGACAATCCGCGCCAGCGGGCCGGCATTCCATCGCCGCCGTATGGCGACGGGCCCGGCGCCGAGTCTCCGGACCGGCCTCAGGGCTCGACCGGCCCGCCGCCCAGCCGCGCGCGCAGGCCGAGCCGCGCCGATCGGCCCGCTCCCGGGAATCCGATCAGGGTCTCGTAGCGCTCGTCCAGGAGGTTGTCCAGACGCACCTCCAGGCGGTAGCCGGGGGCGAAGCTCCACGAGCCGCGCGCTCCCCAGAGCGTGCGCCCGGCGACCGAGCGCCGGCCGGGGACCGGGATCTGCTCGTCGCGGTAGGACGAGAGGCCGCGGCCGTCCAGATGGAACGAGAGCGCCGGCCGCGGGCGCCAGGCCAGGCGCAACCCCCCGACCCAATGGGGGCGCTGGCGCAGGCGCGCGCCGGTGTCCGCGTCCTGCACGTCCTGCCACGTCAGGTTGGCCGCGAGCGACCACCGCGCCCCGGGTCTCCAGCCGAGGTCCAGCTCGACGCCGCGCGCCTCCACCTTCGACCGGTTGACGCTCGAGAACAGGTCGAAGTCGAAGTCCACCAGCTCGCGATAGCGGTTCGAGAAGAGGGTCACCGACCCGGTGAGCGCCGGCCCGGCCAGCTCGCGCTCCACCCCGACGTCCACCCCCAGCATCACCTCGGGACGCAGGTCCGGGTTGCCACCCAGGGCCGGGGGCGAGGCCAGGGCGAAGAAGCTGGGCAGCTTGAAGGCCCGGCCGGCCGAGGCGCGCAACCGGGTGGCGCCGCCCCCCGGACGGTAGCTCAGGCCGACGCGCGGGCTGAACTGCGACGACGCCCCCTCGGGCAGATCGAGACGCCCGCCGAGCTCGATCAGCAGCCGGCCGCGCTCGGCCGCCATCTCCAGCCAGGCCCCGGGGGTGGTGCGCTCGAGGGCGTAGTCTCCCGGCAGCTCGCCGCCCAAGAAAGGCGGCAGGAAAAGGACGCTGTCGTTGTCGCCCTCCTCGCGCTGGAGGTCGGCGCCCAGCGAGAGCCGGAGCCGGGAGCCCGGGCCGTTCGCGCCGTCGCCGCGGGCGCCCGGGTGACCCAGGCTGAGCGCCCATCCCAACCGCGTGCGGGTGAAGCGGGTCCGCTCCGTCGAGGCGGGCACCAGGGGGAAGATGGCGGGGCTCGTGCGCTCCAGGCGGTGGCGGTAGAGCGCCGCGCTGAGCTTCTGGAGCCGGCCGCTCGACTCTCCCAGCAGGAGCTCCATCCCGAGGCTGGCCTCGTCGTTGTCGGCGCGCCGCAGCTCGCCCGAGCCGAGCTCCGGTCCGCCCGAGGCCTCGGGGTAGTCGTCACCTTCCCAGGCGGCCGCCCGCCCCGTCAGCCGTAGCCGGACGCGCGCGGCGAGGTCGAGCTCGAGGTTGCCCTGGACGTTCGCCAGCTCGAAGCGCTCGCGCGCGATCCGCTCCTCCTCGCCCTCCCCGGCCAGGCTCAAGAAGTAGCGGGCCTTGTCCGAGCCCCCGCCGAGCGCGCCCCGCAGCGCCCGCAGCGAGGCGTCGCCCGCGGTCGCCTCGATCTCGCCCCGGGGGGCGCCGCTCTCGCCCCGCCGGGTCACGATGTGGATCGCCCCGGCCAGTCCGGTCGAGCCGTAGAACGCCGAGAGCGGGCCGCGCAGGATCTCCACTCGCTCGATCGCCGCCGTGGGGAGCGCCTCGAGATTGAAGATCTCGCCCACCTGGTAGGTGCCGTCGTTGAGCGGCACCCCGTCGAGCAGCACGAGCGTGAAGTTGGGATCCCCGCCGCGAATCTGCGCGGTGGTGAGGCCGCCCCGAGTGCCGTTGGTGGTGAGGCTCATCCCGGGGACGAAGGCGAGCAGCTCGGCCACCGTCTGGGCGCCGCTCTCCTCGATCGTCCGGCGGTCGAGCAGCGTGAGCGATCCGGTGGCCGAGGCCACCGGCCGCTCGCGCACCGTCGCGGTGGCGAAGAAGATGGCGGGCGGCTCGGGCGCGGCCGGCTCCTCCGCCGGCCCCGGAGTCGCCATCAGCAGCAGCCAGACCGGCCAGCCTCTCGCCTTCAACTTCGAGCGCTCCGGTGGCGACCGGCGAGCCAGAAGGCGCCGGCGATCGCCAGCACGAGCAGGAAGATCAGCGTCGCCCCCTCCATGCCGACCGCGAGCGCGCCGCTGATGGCGTAGAGCGCCGCCGCGGGCAGGCAGCCGGCGACGGCGGCGGCGAGAAAGCGCCCCCAGCCGAGCGAGGTGGTCCCCGCCAGGATGGCCACGCTCTCGGCGACGATCGGCACCGGTCGCGAGACGATGACCGCCAGGTCTCCCCAGCGCAAGAGCAGGGCGTCGGCCTTCCGGCGCTCCTCCTCAGGCACGAACCGGGCGATCCACGGGCTGCCCCGGCGGCCGAGCGAGAAGCCGAAGGCGGCGGCGGCGACGCTGCCGGCGAGCGACAGCAGCGTGCCGGGCAGGAACCCGAACAGGGAGCCGTGGGCGACCATCACCAGGCTGGCGGGCACCGGCAGGAGCACGTCGCCCACCAGGAGCCCGAGACCGACCGCGGCGGCGAGCGGACGTCCGCGCTCCAGCCACGGTCCCGGATCGGTCAGCAGGGGCACTTCCAGCAGCTCGACCAGGGCGAACAGGCCGAGGAACGCCGCCGCCATCAGGGCCATCAGGATCCAGTAGGTTCTCATCGGCCGGCCGACCGGGAAGCGGCGCGGATCCTACCGCGACGACTCGCCACGGGAGCCGCTGAACGACGCAGGGCTAGCAGGCTAGTGCGGTCCCAATCGACCACCGTCGGTCGTCTTGAAGGCCTCGTCGAGCTCGGTGAACGACAGACCCAGATAGCGCTGCCGGAACGCGTTCAGCTCGCCCCTGGGGATCGGCCGGTTCTTCGGGTTGGCGTACGGCACGCTCGGCTGGTTGTGCTTGTTGAAGGCGGACGGCCCGACGATGCGCCGCGGCTGCGCCACGTTCTGTATCGCCGCCGCGAGCGCGAGATCGCGCGCGAAGCTCAGCGAGCTCCGCGGGGCGGCTCCAGGCACCAGGCTCGCCGCCCGAACGCATCCGTACCAGACGTAGTAGCCGTTGGGCGGGAACGGCTGCGTCGGCGGGAACTCGCTGGCTTCCGCCGGGTAGATCGCGTCCATGCTGTGCACCGGCCAATAGCCGTAGGCTTCCGTGTTCCGACGAGGATCGAACAGCACGCCCTGCGCGAAGTCCTCGAAGCCCCTTTGCAGGTTGGTGCCGAAGCCACCGAAGTGCTTCACGACCAGCCTGGTTGTCAGGCCCCACACCACTTCGAGCGCCTGCTTGGCCCGGACCCGGTTGGCCGCCTGCTTGAACTGGCTCGGCGACAGCTTGTAGAAGCTCAGCGCCAGCGGGAAGACCACGTTCTCGGCGGCCAGCGTCGCCGGATCGGGCGGCGGCGGATCGGTTGGGGTCTGCGTGCCCGGAACCGGCCACGGCGGGTTGGTCTGGTTGTCAAAATCGAAGAAGAAATCCATCGCCGCCTGGCGCGCATATCTCGGCATCCGAGCCTCCTGATTCTCTAGGTTTCTTTTATTCTTACAGCTTGAAAACGACGGGTCAAGGCGAGCCCGGGCAAAGCGGCGGCTCCGTCCGTCTCATACACTGGCGATTCGACTCGCCGAGGAAAGGGGAGGCCATGAGTGGGCTGGGAAAGCTGGCGCCGAAGCTGCGCATGTTCCGCAACGGTGACGACACCGTCAACACGCTGCGCGCCGAGCAGGCCGCGGCCATGGCCGTGCAGAGCGCCAAGCTGCTCGACGCGGTCGACCGGCGGCGCGAGCCGGACCAGCGGCCGGAGGACCGCAAGCGGGTCCGGCGCAGGAGCTTGAAGGGGAAGATGGCGGAGAAGGACATCCCGTCCGACATCGCCGTCAACGTCTTTCTCGAGCTGCGGGAGGGAATCGAGGAGATCCCGCCGAAGCTGGAGAAGATGCTGCAGACGAAGGGCAAGACGGCGGCGAGCGGCAACGCGCCGCAGCGCAAGCAGAACCTGGTGATGGCGACCGTGCCGCTCAACCGGCTGGAAGAGATCCTGGAAGACGACGACGTGGTCATGATCGAGGCGGGCGAGCAGCTCACCTTCTCGCCGCCGGTCACCAGCACGACGAAGGCGAAGGCGCCGCTGAAGACCGAGCGCCGCTTCGGCTCGGCGACGCATCACAAGCACGGCGCGAACGTCCTGATCGGCATCGTCGACGTCCAGGGGTTCGACTTCTCCCACCCCGACTTCCTGGACGAGAACGGCGAGACGAGGTTTCTGGAGATCTGGGACCAGGGGCTGGAGGGCGGTCCGGCCCCGCAGCCGTTCGGGTTCGGCACCGTCCTGACCCGCGAGCGTCTGAACCGGGCGATCGCCTCGGTCGACGAGTTCCGCCTCCCGGCCCACCTGCTCGAGCGTCAGTCGCAGATGGCCACCGGCTCGCACGGAACCCACGTGGCGAGCATCGCCGCCGGCAATCGAGGCGTCTGTCAGAAGGCCAAGATCGCCGCGGTGACGATCTCGCTGCCGGCCGCGGACGGCGACCGCCGCAAGTCGTTCTACGACTCGACGCGCCTGGCGCAGGCTATCGAGTACCTCTTCCAGGTCGGTCAGCGCGAGAACCTGCCGGTCTCGATCAACGTCAGCCTGGGCACCAACGGCCACGCTCACGACGCCTCGAGCGCGGTCAGCCGCTGGGTCGACTGGGGCCTGGCGTCGCCGGGGCGGAGCGTCTGCGTCGCCGCCGGCAACGCCGGCCAGGAGGCGCCCGAGCGTCGCGGCGACATCGGCTTCGTGATGGGCCGGATCCACACCAGCGGCGAGCTGACCGGCGCCGGCCTGACCCGGAACATCGAGTGGATCGTGATCGGCGACGGCATCGCCGACCTGTCGGAGAACGAGCTCGAGCTCTGGTACAGCCCGCAGGACCGGTTCGCCGTGCAGCTCAAGCCGCCGGGCTCGAGCAAGTGGATCGGCCCGGTCGAGCCGGGCGAGTTCATCGAGAACCAGGAGCTCGCGAGCGGTACCTTCGTGAGCATCTACAACGAGCTCTACTACCCGGCCAACGGCGACAACTACATCGCCATCTATCTGAGCCCGACCTTCAGCCGCGAGGCGGTGATCGGCATCGCCGGCGGCACCTGGACGGTGCGCCTGATCGGGCGCGAGGTGCGCGACGGCCGTTACGACGGCTGGATCGAGCGCGACGATCCGCGCCGGCAGGGGCCGCTCGGCGCCAGCCAGGCGTGGAGCTTTCCCTCCTTCTTCGCCGAGTCGTCGAACGTCGACAAGTCGTCGGTGAGCTCGTTCGCCTGCGGCCACCGGATCATCTCGGTGGCCAACCTCGACGCCCGCGAGGAGCGCATCAACATCACCAGCAGCCAGGGCCCAACCCGCGACGGCCGGCGCAAGCCGGACATCGCCGCGCCGGGCACGGACATCGTCGCGGCCAACGGCTTCGCCCGGCAGGACGAGCCGTGGACCGGCAAGACCGGCACCTCGATGGCGAGCCCGTTCGTCGCCGGGCTCGTCGGCCTCATGCTGTCGACCGACCGGACGCTGACCGCGGCCCAGATCCGCGGCATCCTGAGGCGGACGGCGAAGCCGCTGCCGAGCCACGATTTCCGCTGGCGCGACGACTCCGGATTCGGTCAGATCGATCCCGAGGAAGCGCTTGAGGAAGTGCGCACCATCAATCGCAGGAAGGACGTCACGCCATGAAGCTCAAGTTCTTCCAGGCGAACGACGGCGACTGCCTGCTGCTGCGCTCCGCCGACGGCAAGAACGTGCTGATCGACGGCGGCCGCAGCGGCAGCTTCGCGGAGCACAGCATCCCGGAGCTCGGCCGGCTGCGCGCGGCCGGCGAGAAGCTGGACGTGGTCTACGTCTCGCACATCGACAACGACCACATCAGCGGCATCCTCAAGCTGATGGACGTGGAGGTCGACTGGCGGACGTTCGACTTCCAGAGCCGCAGCAACTCGCGCCTGCGGCCGCCGCGGTCGGCCCGGCCGCCGGAGATCGGCGCCCTCTGGCACAACTCGTTCCGCGACACCGTCGGCGACAACGAGGGCCCGCTCGAGGAGCAGCTCGCCTTCACCATGAAGGTGCTGGGGGTCGACCCGCGCAACCGGATCGAGACCGACCGGGTCGAGAACCTGGTCTCCGGCATCCGCGAGGGCCTGCGCCTGTCGCACGTCACCCGGCCGGAGGTGCTCGGCATCCCGCTCAATCCGGAGTTCGACGGCAAGGTGATGAAGGCCAAGCGGGGCGCCGAGCCGATCTCCCTCGGCTCGCTGGCGATCTCGATCATCGGACCAACCAGCGCCGCGCTCGAGGACCTGCGCGAGGAGTGGAACGACTTCCTGCGCAACAACCAGCAGGCGGTCGAGGACCTCAGGGACGAGGCGGTCGAGAAGCAGGAGCGCCTCGGCCAGGACGAGGGCACCGCGCTGCGCCAGGCGATGCTCGCCCTCGCCGGCGAGCTGGGAGTGCGGGCGGACGTCACGGTGCCCAACCTCGCTTCCCTGATGCTGCTGGTCGAGGAGGGCGACGGCGACGACGCTCGCACCCTGCTGCTCACCGGCGACGGCCACACCGAAGACGTCGTCGCCGGCCTCGAGGGCCAGGGCAAGCTGCGCGCCGGCGAAGGCCTGCACGTCGACGTGCTCAAGGTGCCGCACCACGGCGCGGCGGCCAACTTCCAGCCCGAGTTCGCACGCCGGATCACCGCCGATCACTACATCTTCTGCGGCAACGGCTCGCACGACAACCCGGAGATCGAGGTCCTCAAGGAGATCATCGACTCGCGCCTCGGCGGCGGCCGCGGCAAGAGCCCCAACCCGCAGGCCGACGACCCGTTCACCCTCTGGTTCAGCAGCAGCGAGGCGCAGGCCAACACGGAGTCGAGAAGGAGCCACATGGCGAAGGTCGAGCGCTTCGTCCTCGAGGAGCGCGGCGGAGTCGAGGTCTCGGCATCCCTGAGGCGCCGCCGTTCGCAGCGGAGCCGCGGCGCCGCCCGCAGGCGGCGGCTCCGTGGGCGGATGAAGGCCTTCTTCCTGCGCGAGGAATCGGTCGTCGCCCTGCCCGATCTCTGAGCTCGCCCGCGGCTGGATCAGTCTGCCCCGCCGGGCTCCCGGGACGGGAGTGGGTCCAGGTCCGGGGGTTGGGGATTGGCAGGTCCCCCGTCCGGGGCTGGCTCGCGCCCCTTCTGAAACCGGATCGCGAGAGAGCCTTGCCAGGCGACAAGGCCTGGCAAGTCTCCTCTTGTGGTGACGGAGTGGGGGCGCTGCGCTTTAGGCCCCGTCTGGGGGACCTGCCAATCCCCAACCCCCGGACCTGGACCTGCCGATGGCACGAGGGCTCGGCGGGCCAAGAAGACCCTCTGCTTTGGCCCGAAATTTGTGGACGAGATCCGGCCCGCGTGCTAGCGTCTCCCTGGCCATCTCGCTAGCCCAGATCGAACAGGAGGCTCCTATGTATCGCTTCTCTGGGTCCCTTTGGCTGGCAGCCCTTCTTCTCTCGCCGATCGCGGCGCTCGCCGGCCGGGCGCCGTCCGAGCTCGTCTGGCAGGACCGGTTCGACATCGGCGGTCACCGCGACGGGTTGAACAACGTGGTCGTCGCCGACGGCATCGTGGTCGTCGACGGCTTGAGCTGGCTCGACAAGCTGCCGGGCAGGGACCGGCGCGAGCGCGCCACCCACGTCAGCGCCTACGATCTCGCCACGGGCGAGCTCCTCTGGCGGCAGCAGTTCCGGGCCAAGGGGGGACGCGACCTGTTCGTGCACGACGGCACCGTGATCCTGACCGGTTTCAGCCACTTCCGCATCCGTGCCTTCGACCTGGCGACCGGCGAGCCGGTGTGGGGGTCGGTGGAGCGCGACCTGGAGGCGGAGCTGCAGACCAACACGCTCGTCGACGGGGTTCTCTACACGGGCGGCTACTGGCGGCCCGGGGACGCGCCCATCTTCGATCTGCTGGTGCAGGCGCGGGACGCGAGCTCCGGCGAGCTGCTCTGGGAGGAGCGCGCGCCGGGCCTGCCCCTCGGCCGCTGGGCCGCGGTCTCGGCGCTCGCGGTCCAGAACGGGCTGCTCGCCGTTCTCTCGGCGGAGCGCGGCGAGCAGAACACCGGGGTGATCACGGCCTTCGACGCCGCCACCGGCCAGCGCCTCTGGCGGCGGACTACCGACAACACCGACCTGCGGCAAATCGACAGCGACGCCGCCCTCTGCCGGGGACTCCTCTTCGTCAGCGGCACCCGGTCCGACGCGCCGTTCGGCTCGCCTCACACCTTCGTCGTCCGGGCGCTCGACACCCGCACCGGCGAGAGCGTCTGGGAGCGCGAGTTCACCGAGCGGAAGAAGACGAGCTACTCGTCCGCGGGGCTCGAGTGCGCGGGCCCACGGATCTTCGCCTCGGCCCTGTCCGACGACCCCAACGACGGCAAGGACGCCAAGCTCTTCCTGTGGGCCTTCGATTTTCGGCGGGGTGCCGTCCGCTGGCAGCACGAGTTCCAGGGCGACCGCATCTTCGGCCGCATCGAGCAGCTCGAGCGGGGATCAGTCTTCTTCCGCGTGGACAACCTGCTCCAGGCCTACTCGCGCCGTCAGGGACGCCTGATCTGGGAGACCGACCCCCATCCCGAGGGCGGCTGGACCGAGGTCGATCTCGCCGACGGCGGCCGTCTGGCCGTGGCCGCCGGCATCTTCACCGACGCGACGAGAGGCGACGCCGTCGTCCGCGTGCTCGAGTAGCTTTTCGGCCGACCGCTGCTAGACTCGGCCGCCCGTGGCCGACCTGCTGCAAGTGACCCGCGAGACGCGCGAGGAGCGCGAGCGCCGACTCCTGGCGCCGGTGGCGACCCTCTCGGCCGAAAGCCGCGGCCGCGCGGAGGCGGAGGAGTCCGACGACTACCGCACCTGCTTCGAGCGCGATCGCGACCGCATCCTGCACTCGAAGGCGTTCCGGCGGCTCAAGCACAAGACCCAGGTGTTCATCAATCCCGAAGGCGACCACGTCGTCACGCGTCTCACCCACACCCTGCAGGTAACCCAGATCGGCCGCTCGCTGGCCGAGGCGCTGGGGCTCAACGACGCCCTGGTCGAGTCGATCTGCCTCGGCCACGAGGTCGGCCACCCGCCGTTCGGGCACAACGGCGAAGAGGCGCTGACGCCGTACGTGGACGGCGAGTGGCTGCACTCCGAGCAGAGCGTCCGCGTTTTGAGCATCCTGGAGCCGCTCAATCTCTCCTGGGAGGTTCTCGACGGCATCCGCGCCCACACCTGGAAGGTCGATCCGCCGCCCGCCACCCAGGAGGGGATGGTCATCCGCTACGCCGACCGCATCGCCTACCTGGTGCACGACATGCACGACGCCATCCGCGCCCGCATCCTCGATCCCTCCGACCTGCCGGCCGACAGCCTGGCGGCGTTCGGCGAGCCCGGGCGCGAGTGGGTGTCGCGAATGATTCGCGCGGTGATCGACGAGTCGCTGCGCCGCGGCGAGGTGGCCATGGAGCCGGAGACCCGCGAGGCGATGAGCCGCTTTCGCGACTTCATGTTCGAGCGCGTCTACCTGCGCCCCGAATCGAGGCGCCAGGCCGAAAAAGCGATCCGCCTGCTGCGCAACCTGGTCGACTACTTCCTCGAGCACCCCGACGAGATGCCCGAGAGCTACCGCCAGCGCGAGCTGCCGGTGGTCGAGCAGGTGATCGACGTCGTCGCCGGCATGACCGACCGCTACGCGCTGCGCACCCACGACCGGATCTTCCGGCCGAGTTGAGCGCGAGAGCGCGCGCCGCGCTCGGGATTCGGCTACAATCGGTCCATCATCGTGCAGGTTGCAAGCGGCGGAGCCGCCGGCTCCGGGTGCCCCGCTGAAGATGATTGGTCGAACTCTCTCTCACTATCGGATCACTGCGACCCTCGGTAAGGGCGGCATGGGCGAGGTCTTCGTCGCCGAGGACCTCAAGCTGAAGCGGCGCGTCGCGCTCAAGCTCCTGCCCGAGGAGATGGCGCAGAGCGAGTCCGCCATCCTCCGCTTCCAGCGCGAGGCGGAGGCCGTCGCCAAGCTCAACCATCCGGGCGTCGTCACCATTCACTCGGTCGAGGAGTGCGAAGGAAGGCACTTCCTCACGATGGAGCTGGTCGAGGGGCAGAGCCTCGACCACCGGCTGCCGCCCGACGGGCTCGAACTGAAGGACATCTTCGATATCGCGATCCCGCTGGCCGACGCCCTGGCGGCGGCCCACGAACGGGGGATCATTCACCGCGATCTG
>JBFGLX010000018.1:0-21490 GCA_041575955.1 Thermoanaerobaculia bacterium | reverse complement strand
GCTCTCTCGCGATCCGGTTTCAGAAGGGGCGCGAGCCAGCCCCGGACGGGGTGCCCTGGCCCTTTCCGTACCCTACCCGTTCTTCTGGTGCGGTCTCCGGTTGATAGTGTCGGCAGCCTGACCTGGTCACCGCCCTTCGGGCCCGTCCGCATCGGGCTGGCCCTGGTCGTCCTCGGCTGGCTCGGCGCCTGCGCGGCGGAGCGGCCGGAGCGACGGCCGAGCCCGCCGCCGGCGGCGGGGATCTTCGTCGATCGCGCCGCCGAGCTGAACCTCGATTTCGTGCACTTCAACGGCATGACCGGGGACTTCCTCTATCCCGAGATGATGGGCGCCGGGGGAGCGGTGCTCGACTACGACGGCGACGGCGATCTCGATCTCTACCTGGTGCAAGGCGCGCGCCTCGGAAGCGGCGACCCGCTCTTCCCGCCGCGCCACCCGGAGACGCTCTCCGACCGGCTCTACCGCAGCGACTTCGGCCCGAGCGGGTCCGGCGAGCTCTCGTGGCGCTTCGTCGACCGGACCGAGCACATGGGCGCGCGCTCGGAGGGCTACGGCATGGGGGTCGCGGTCGGCGACTACGACGGCGACGCCTGGCCCGATGTCTACGTCACCAACCTCGGACCGAACACGCTCCTGCGCAACCGGGGCGACGGCACGTTCACCGATGTGACGCGAGCGAGCGGCTCCGGCGATTCGGGCTGGGGAGTGCCGGCCGTCTTCGTCGACTACGACCGCGACGGGCGGCTCGATCTCTTCGTCGGCAACTACCTCGAATACTCGGTCGCCGGCGACCGGGCGTGCTTCGGGACCACCGGCGCCCGCGACTACTGCGGGCCGAACGCCTATCCGGGGGCGAGCGACCGGCTCTACCGGAATCTCGGGGACGGGCGCTTCGCCGACGTCTCACGCGACGCCGGAGTGGCGCGTCCTGGCCGCACCCTCGGCGCGATCGCCGACGATCTCGACGGCGACGGCTGGCCCGAGCTGTACGTCGGCAACGACGGCGAGCCCAACTACCTGTGGCTGAACCGGGGCGGCCGGTTCGAGGAGGGGGCGGTGGCGGCCGGGATCGCGGTCGACGGCGAGGGCCGGCCGCAGGCGAGCATGGGGATCGACGCCGCCGATTTCGACAACGACGGCGACGACGACCTGCTGCTGACCCACCTGAGCGGCGAGTCGAACACCCTCTACCGGAACGAAGGCGGCGGCCGCTTCGTCGACGTCTCGCGGACGGCCGGCCTGGCCGCGCCCAGCCTGGCGGCGACCGGATTCGGCGTCGCCTGGCTCGATTACGACGGCGACGGCTGGCTGGACGCCCTTTCCGTGAACGGCGCCGTCAGGCGCCTCGAGGCGCAGAGCCGAGTCTCCGATCCCTACCCGCTCAAGCAGCGCAAGCAGCTGATGCGCAATCGCGGCGACGGCCGGCTCGAGGAGGTGACCGACCGCGCCGGCGAGGCGTTCACCCGGCTCACGGTCGGCCGCGGAGCGGCGGTCGGCGATCTCGACAACGACGGCGATCCCGATCTGCTGGTGGTCAACAACAACGGCCCAGCGGAGCTGCTGATCAACCGGGCGGCGGCGACGTCCGAATGGGTCGGGCTGGTGCCGCCCGGCGCCGGCTTTCGTGCCCGGCTGTCGGGCGCGGAGGGCCATCGCTCGGGACGCGGCCGCACCGACGGCAGCTACGCTTCCGCTCGCGACCCGCGAATCGTCCTGCGGCTGGCCGGGGGTGCCGCCTCGGTCGACCTCCATCTGGACGGCCCGGGGCGGCGCGTCGTGCTGCGCTCGGTCCCCCGCGGACGATACCTGGTGATCCAACCCTAGCCGAGGTCCACCGGAATTTCGGCGGATTGCGCCGGATCTTGGTCTTGAAAGGGCCTCCTGCGACCCGACGGTAAGGGCTCTACGTGCATTGATTGCAATAGTTTACGTGGCAGTCCGCGAAGCCGGCACGACCGTTGCTTTGTTCGAGCGACGTGATGAAGAAGCGAGGGGCGCCACCGGATGACGACTGACGCGGCCACAAGCCAGATCGAGGACCGTCCGGAGGATCTGTCGATGATGACCTCCCAGCCCGAGCGAGCGCTCGAGGCCGAGGTCGACGGTCCGTCCATGGACGATGCGCTGCACCTGGCGGAGCTGAGCGTGCCCGAGCAGCGGCGCTACCTGAGGAAGCACTCGGACCTGTGCAACCCGCAGGTGGTGATCAGCTTTTGCCGGCGGGCGGCCGGGCTGCTGCGCATGGACCTGCCGCTCGCGCGCCGGATGGTCGAGGCGGCGGGCAGCGTCGCCGAGGTCCTCGACGACGCCGTCTCCTCGGCGCGGGCCGAGCGCGCGCGCGCCCAGCTGCACCACATCCAGGCGGAGTACAAGATCGCGGTGGAGCGCTACTCCAAGGCGGTCGACCACTACGAGAGCGCGGGCGAGGAAGTGCAGGCGGCGATCACCCGCAGCTGCGCTCTGCACGTGCTGGCGCTGCTCGGCCGGTTCGATCGCGCTCGCGACTGGGCCGAGCGCTCGCGGGAGCTGTTCTCCCGGATGGGCGATCGCGTTCGTCTGGCCAGGCTCGACGCCAACGTCGCCGTGGTCCGGCACCGGCAGCACGATTTCGAGGGCGCGCTGAGGCTGAGCCTGCGGGCCTACGAGCGCCTGCGGGCGCAGGGGACTTCCCAGGACGTGGCGGTCACCCTGCGCAACATGCTGGTCTGCCACGTCGGGCTGCGCAACATCGCGCTCGCCTGCGACCTCTACGAGCGGGCGCGGGCGTTCGCCGACCGGCACCGCTTTCCCCGACTGGTGCTCGAGGCCGACTACAACATCGCCTACGTCCACCAGATGAGGGGCGAGTACGAGAAGTCGATCCACCTCTACGAGAGGACCCGGGCCGGTTTCCGGGAGTGGGGCGATCCCTTCCACGACGCGCTCTGCGACCTCGACCAGTCCGAGGCCTACCTCGACATCCACGAGCTCGACGAGGCCGAGACCCTAGCGCGCAAGGCGCAGCTGGGGTTCGAGCGCCTGGGCGTCGGCCAGGAGGCCGGGCGCGCGCTGGTCCACCTGGCGATCGTCGCCGGCAGCCGGGGAAATGCGGTCGAGTCCGAGCGCCTGCTCGCGCGCGCCGGCGAGGTCTTCCGGCAGTGCGGCGATCCGATCTGGGGGCGGCTGAGCGAGGTCTATCGAGCCCTGATCTGCAGCCAGGGTGGCCAGATGGAGCGCGCGCTGGAGCTGGCGCGGGGCGTCCGCCTTCTCGCCCAGGACGATCCGAACGAGATCCGGCGCGGGCTGTTCGACACCGTCGTCGCCTACCTCGAGGCTCGGCGGGCCGGCTCGGAGGCGGCCCAGGAGGCGAGCCGGCAGGCCCTGGAGCACCTCGCCGGCGTCGCCGGGGCGCCCAAGATGCCGTCACCGGGCTGGCTGCTCTGGAGCGCCGGCCACGTCGGCTCGGCGATGGCCGGTTGAGCCGCCGGCCCGAATCGACGAGGGCGAGCGACGGCCTCGAACGTGCTAGTATCGGCGTTCACCTTATCAACGATCGCGGATTCGACCTGGCAGGAGAAAAGTCGGCGACAATGATCCACCTACCCGACTCCTTACGAAGGGAGCATGAGCGGGATTCGGCGCGTCCGCAGGCTCGCCCGCAGGCGGCCCCAGGCGGGAGGATGGAGCTCAAGCGGCTGCAGCAGAGGCTGACCGAATTCGAGAACGCGGCGGTCTGCGCGCTGTCGATGCTGCTCGACCTGAAGGATCTCAGGACCGGCTTGCACGCCACCCGCCTGGCGGAGTGGGCGGTGCGCGTCGGCGAGCAGCTCGATCTGTCGCCGCGCGAGCTGCGAGACATCGAGAACGCTTCACTCCTGCACGACATCGGCAAGATCGGCGTGCCCGAGGAAATCCTGCAGAAGCCGGGCCGCTTGAGCCAGGAAGAGTACGACATCGTCAAGAAGCACCCGGAGTACGGTTGGGCGATCCTGCGCAAGATCCCATCGCTCGAGGACGCCAGCCTCCTGGTGCTGCACCATCACGAGCGGATCGACGGCCGCGGCTATCCGGGTGGCCTGGTGGGCCAGCAGATCCCGCTCGGCGCGCGCATCGTCGCCGTCGTCGACGCCTTCGACGCCATGCTGTCGAGCCGCAGCTATCGGGACGGGCTGGGGATCGGCGAGTCGATGCGGCGCCTCAAGGCGAGCGCCGCCTCGCAGTTCGACTCCCGCATCGTCGAGCTCTTCGTCGACCTGGCGAGCGCCGAGTACGACGAAGTCTCGAGCCTCACGATCTCCGCGGCCTAGCCTGGCGGCTAGCCTAGCTGGGGTCGCCGATCAGCGCGAACGAAGCCCAGTAATAGGGGTGTGGGTGCCGCTCGCGGACCTCGAGCATCGCCCGGTTGAGGGCTTCGCCGCGGCTCGACGAGCTGTCGAGAAGGCGGTAGAAGCTCGCCAGGAGATCGATCCTGGCTCGGACCGGCGAGTCCCAGAGCGGCAGCAGCACCGACCTCGATCCGGCGTACAGGAAGCCGCGGGCGAGCCCCAGCTGCTCGTCGCCGTCACTGGGGGCCTCGACGCTGCCGCCACAGCCGCTGAGGACCGTAAGCTCCGCACTCAGATCGAGGCTGTAGAGGTCGAAGAAGGTCATGCCGCCGTCGGCCAGCTGGATGGACGAGAACATCGGATTGTCCCGCCGGAACTCGGCGGTGGTGGCGAGATGGAGGATCCGGGCCCCGCGAGCGAGCCCACGCAGCGTTGCGGCCGAGGCCTCGGAGCCGGCGCAGACCCGGGCTTCGGGAAGCTCGGGGGAGAGCCGCTCGGTCTCCGCCAGCGCCTCTTCCGTGACCGCGATCAGGACGCTGCCGCGCCCCGCGACGGGCGGCCGCGTGCAGCAGCTGTGCAGGACGGTCGCGGTCGGTGCGTAGGAGATCGCGAAGCGATCCGCCATGTAGACCTCGCCATCGAAGAGGGCGGAGAAGGGCAGCCAGTGGAGGAAGCCGTGCGGGACGACGATCAGCGAGCCGCCGCCGAGCCGGCTCTCGAGCGGCTCGAGCAGCTCCAGATAGAGCTCGTGGAGGACGTCCTGGGAGGTCTGGAGGATGCTGCCGGCAAAGCGGGCGATGTGCGCATCGCCGAGCCGGAACTTGAGCAGCTGATCGTTGTAGCGCTGCTGGATCTCGCGCACCCGGGTGCCGAGGCTGACCGCAGTGACGTCCAAATCCTCGGCGGTCAGAGTGCAGGCGTAGATGGTGTCCCGAGCGGTGTAGAACTCGACCAGCGTGCTCCCCGCGGGCAGGATGTCGCGGACCTCCGTGGCGCCACCGGCCGACGCCGTGCGCAGCGCGGCGAACTCCGGGTCGGTGGCCTCGACCTCGCGCAGGCTGTCGGCCAGGGCGTCCTCGGTGCGGCGGGTCAGGCGGCGCAGCTCGGAGAGCTCCTCTCCGGAGGGTCCGTGAGCGACCTCCCGGATGTCGATCCGCCGGTAGTACCAGTTGAGCTCTTCGCGCAGCCGGCGCACGCGCTCCACCTGCGTGCTGTGCGCCTTCCGGGTCGGCAGCGCGAGTCCGCGGAAGGCCAGAAGATCGATCATGTTGCGTGCCTTGGCGATCTCCATGTACTTGAAGACGCTGTCGGGGTCGGAAGCGCCGGGGCCCCCCGCCCCGAGCGCGACCAGGCTCTCGTAGACCTGCAAGTTGCTCGACAGCAACGGGATCTTGAGCTCTTCGGTGTGGGCGGTCGAACGGCTTCTGGCCAGGCTGTGGTGCGAGGCCTCGTACGCCGCCAGTGCGGCTTCGCGGTTGCCCGCCCGCTCTTCGATGCACCCCGAGATGAAGAGGACCTGATGCTCGAGCGCCGGCAGGTCGAGGCCGGCCAGGCGCTCGAGGGCCCTGTGGCAGAGCTGCCGCGCTGCGGCCACGTCGCCCGCCTCGAGCCGCAGGCGGGCGGCGAGCGCCTCCGTAGCCGCGGCCTTGGGCTCGAGACCGTTGGCGACGAAGATCGGGTGGGCCGAGTCGACCAGCCCTTCGGCCTCGAACCGTCGGCCCTCGCGGGCGAGCGCGAGCGCCTTGTAGAAGTCGATCAGCGCGAGCCAGATGTGGTTGCGCTCGTCGACGAAGATCTCGCGTGCCTGGCCGAACAGATCCAGCCCCAGGATGGTCTTACCCTGGCGGATGCGGGCGATCGCCAGGTGGGTCAGGGCTTTGCCGGCCTCGTAACGCATCCCCAGCTGCTCGAAGCGACGGTAGGCGGCGTCGGTCGAGCGCACGGTCTCTTCGATCAGGTTGAGCTCCAGGTAGATCTCCCCCTCGTCGAGATCGCAGAGCGCCTGGTGGTAGAACTCGCCGGTCGCCTCGCAGCGCTCACGAGTCTCGCGGTAGAGCTCGATCGCCGTCCGGTACTCGCCGCGCAGATAGTAGAGGTAGGCGATGTTGTAGTCGACCTCGCCGAGCAGCACGGGCAAGTCTTCCTGCTGGCAGTAGCGCCGCGCCCGGGCGTAGACGTCTTCGGCCTCTCGGAAGTTCTTGAGCCCGATGTGAACCGTCGCCAGGTTGCGCAGGCAGTGGGCGACGTCGGGCGGCTCGCCGACCTCGAGCAGGCGGTCGTAGGCGCGCTCCATCAGCGCCCGCGCCTCTTCGAAGCGCTCCTGGCGGTAGACGATGGTGCCGAGGTTCAGATCCAACCTCCCGAGCCTGAGAGCGTCGTTCTCGGCCTCGAAGATCCGCCTCGCCTCCTTGGCCCACTCCAGCGAGCGATCGTGCTGGCCGACGCAGGTGAGCGGCAGCAGCGCGCTGCTGCGGGTGATGCCCACCTCCAGCTCGGGTCCGAACTCGGTGTAGATTGCCAACGCTTCCTCGTACAGGCGCACCGCCGCCTGGTAGTCGTGGCGGGTTTGGAAGACGTTGGCCAGGGCGCGGCGGCTGCGGCCGCGCACGGCCGGAACGTCGAGCTCGTCGGCCAGCTCGGCGGCGAGCTCTGCGGCGAGCTTGGCCCGCCGGACGTCGACCCGCACCAGCTTGGTCGCCTCGATGCACAAGGCTTCGACGAACTCCGCCTCGCGCGCCTGTGGATACTGGTCGAGCAGCCACTGCTGCTCCTCGCGACTGGTCAGCCCGATCAGGCGCTCGAGCAGCTGCTGGTGCTCGGGGAGGAGCCGGGTAGAAGCGTTCATCGGCGAACCGTCGGGCCGTATCGGCACCCGGCCTCCGGCCAATGCTAGCAGCCGGATCGCGCGGCCTCTTCGGTGGCGATAGACAGTGGGTCCGCTTGCCGGGATCCCCCGGCCGGTATGCTCGCGCGGTGAAGGCGACCGCGACCGTGCTGCTCTGCGCCCTCGGTTGGAGCTGTGCGCCGGGCGCCGACGCACCGGCCCGCTTCCAGGTGCCGCGACCGGAGCTGGCGGACGTCGACGACCAGGTCCGCCTCCAGCTCGAGCGGCAGGCGACCGCGGTCGAGACCCTGCTCGCAGGCGACCGCGCGAGCGCCGGCGAGCGGGCGGCCGCGATCGGAGAGCTCGGCCGCCTCTACCACGCCTACGACCTGTCCACCGACGCCGAGCTCTGCTACCGCGAGGCCCGGCGCCTCGACCCGAGTCGGCCCGAATGGCACTACTACCTGGCCTTTCTCGATCAGGTCGCGGGCGACCTCGAAGCGGCGGCCGCGAGCTACCGCCGGGTCCTCGAGCTGATCCCGGACGACTCGGCCGCGCGGCTTCGGCTCGCCGAGGTGCTGGCGCGGCTCGGCCGTTCGAGCGCCGCCGAGCGCCTCTACTCCGAGGCCCTGGAGTCTGATCGGGAGTCGGCCGCGGCGCATCGGGGCCTGGGCCTGCTGGCGGCGGAGGCGGGCCGGCATGGCGACGCGATCGATCACTTCGAGAGCGCGCTCGCGAGCCAGCCCGAAGCCACCGCTTTGCACTACCTGCTGTCGCAGGCCTACGGCGCGCGCGGCGATCGCGAGCGCGCCCGGCGGCACGCCGAGCTCGCCGGCAACGGCCAGGTGGCCTTCGCCGATCCACGGGTGTCGTCGCTCGACCGGCTCGCGGTCGGCGCCGGCGTGCGCCTGGCCCGGGGCGGCGTGGCCTTGACCGAGGGCAGAACCGGGGCGGCGCTCGAGGAGTATCGGCGGGCGGTCGCGGCGGCGCCCGGCAACGCGGCCGCGCGCACCAACCTGGCGCTCCTCCTGGCCAGCCTCGGCGAGAGCGGCGAGGCCCGGGCGGAGCTTCAAGAAGCCCTGCGCCTCGAGCCGTCGAACCTCCAGGCGCGACTGGCGCTGGCCAATCTGCTGGCGGCGGCAGGCGAGCTGGACCAAGCGATCGACAGCTTCGACCGGCTGCTCGAGCTCGACCCGGACCACGCCGGCGCCCGCCGTGGCCGGGCGGCCGCGCGCCTGGCGCTCGGCGACGGCGTCGGCGCTCTGCCCGACCTGCGCGCGGTGGCCGAAGCCGAGCCTGACGATGGCGCCACCCGCCTGCGGCTCGGCTCGGTGCTCCAGGAGAGCGGCGAGCTCGACGACGCCGAGCGGCACTACCGCGCCGCCCTCGAGCTCGACCTGACGCCCGCCGAGTCGGCCGCGGCCCAGCTCGGTCTCGGCAACTTGGCGGCCGCGCGCGGCGCCTTCGAGCTCGCCCTGGACCGCTACGACGCCGCGCTCGAGCTCGCTCCGGAGCTGACGCCGGCGGCCTACAACCGCGCCGGCGTGCTCGTGCGCCTCGGCCGGCAGCGCGCCGCGGCGGCCGCCTACCGCCGGGTGCTGGAGCTCGAGCCCGGCCGGACGCAGGCACGCTTCTACCTGGGCGAGGCGCTGCTGCGCTCGGGAGAGCCGTCGTCGGCGCTGGCGGAGTTCGAGGCCGTGGTCGCGAGCGATCCGCATCACGAAGGCGCGCGGCTCGGGGTGGCCGTCTGCCTCGAGCGCCTCGGCCGTGGCGCCGAGGCGCTGGCGAGTCTCGAGGAGTCGATGCGGAGCTTGCCGCGCAGCGCGCTCCTGGCGCACCGGCTGGCGCTCACCCTGGCGAGCGCGGCCGAGCCCTCGCTGCGCGACGGCGCTCGCGCGGTGGAGCTGGCCAGCCGCCTGTTCGAGTCGCGGCCGTCGGCGGCGCACGCCGAGACCCTGGCGATGGCGCTGGCCGAGGCCGGCCGCACCGAAGAGGCGGTCGAGCTCCAGAGCCGGTTGGTGGCCGAGGCCGCCGCCACCGGCGACGCCGCGCGCCTCGCCCGGCTGCGCGCCGCCCTGGCCCGCTATCAGCGCGGCGAGGCGTGCTGCCCGCCACCGAGCTGAAGGCGCCGCAGGTCGATCGGCTCGAGCGCGTCCGCGCCCTGGCGGGCGCGGTAGATCCGGTTGAGATCGACGCGCTCGAATCGCTGCGCTCGGTCGGCGCCCGGCCACTCGATCACGATCTCCTCGATTCGATCGGCCCGGCCGAGCCCGAGCTCGACGCGGTAGCTCGAGCCGCCGAACGAGCCGCCCGACCCGGCGAGCGCGTGGACCGAGCGGCGCACGCCGCCTTCGGCGATGCGCGCCTCGACTCGGGCGCCGACTCCGAAGCGGTTCGACTCCCGGCCCTCGAGCAGCAGCGTGATCCAGCTCGCTCCGCGGGTGGGATTCTCGAACAGCGCGTTGGCGTAGGAGTCGCCGGGGAAGAACCCGCCGAGCTGGTGCAGGAGGTCCTGGTCGCCGTCGTGGTCGAGGTCGCCGAAGGCGACGCCGTGGCCTTTTTGGAGGTGCCCGAAGCCGCCGGCCATCGTCACCTCGTCGAAGCCCCGTCCCTCGCGATTGCGGAACATGACGTTCGGCATCACGGTCTCGTAGCCGGGCTCGCCGGTGCCGAGGTAGAAATCGGGCCAGCCGTCGGCGTCGAGGTCGCCGAAGTTGGCCCCCATCGGCAGCAGGGCGCGGGCGAGGCCGGCCGCCTCGGCGACGTCGGTGAAGCGCCCGCCGTCGTTGCGGTAGAGCCGCGGCCGGTTGTCCACCGGCCGCAGGCCGAAGTAGTGCGCCGCCACCGCCGGCACCGGGCTTTCGTAGTCGGCGACGAAGAGGTCGAGGTCGCCGTCGTTGTCGAAATCGAAGAACCAGGTGGCGAAGCTGCGCCCCGCGGGCTCGGTGACGGCTACTTCGGCCGCGACGTCGGTAAAGGTGCCGTCGCCCCGGTTGCGGTAGAGCCGGTTGGCGCCGATGTTGGAAACGTAGAGATCCGGATCGCCGTCGTCGTCGAAGTCTCCCCAGGTGACGCCCTTGGCGAAGCGCCGGTTGGCGACGCCGGCCTCCTCGGTCACGTCGGTGAACGTGAGATCGCCGTTGTTCCTGAACAGCTGCGACGGGTAGGCGCTGTCGTCCGGCGCCTCGTTGCCCACGTACAGGTCGAGATCGCCGTCGAGGTCGTAGTCGGCCCAGGCGGCGGTCTGGGTCGGGTAGGCGGGCTCCGCCAGCCCGGCGTCCCGGGTCACGTCCACGAACTGCGTGCCGGCCGCCGAGGGCCGGTTGTGGAGCAGCGAGTTGCGCACCCGGCCACGCGGCCCCATCCAGGCGCCACGCAGCACCAGCAGGTCGAGCCGGCCGTCGTTGTCGAAGTCCGCGTGCACGAGGTTCAGGCCACCGAGCTGCTCGTCGAGGCGCCAGCGGACGGTGACGTCCTCGAAGCCGCCGCGGCCGTCGTTGCGAAACGCCTTCAGGGTACCGCAGGGATCCCAGGTCGAGGTCACGAGATCGAGGTAGCCGTCGCCGTCGAAATCGTCCATGACCGCGCCGCCCGCCAGGTCGTCGACCGCCACCCCCAGCTCGGGCGCGCGATCGACCCAGCGCGGGAAGTCGGATTCGGGGGCGAAGGCGGCGGGCGGCACCCGGAAGCGCTCCGGCACTCCCGCCGGGTAGTCGCCCGACGCCATCCGCGCGAGGTTGAGCAGCCAGAGGGTCTGCAGCGCCTGGGGGTGCTGGCTGGCGATCTCGAGGAAGGTGTCGCCGGCGCGGCGGGCGTGGCCGGGCTCGGCGTGCACGCCCGCACCCTCGAGCGGCAGGATGCAGCTCGCGGCGCTGTGGTTGAGCAGGCAGTTCCGGTCCTCGCCGGCCTGCAGGTAGGCGAGCCCCAGGTAGACGCTCATGTCGAGGCGCACCGCCGCGCTCAGCCGGCGCGCCACGGGGTCGGCCAGCGCCGCGGCGAGCTGCTCGATCGCTTCGTCGACGCGATCGAGCTTGAGCAGCTCGCGGCCGAGCAGTGCCCGGGTCGCCGCCGCCGCCGCCGAGCCGGGCTCGGCGGTCGCCAGGCCGGCGCGTAGCTCGCGCTCGCGGAGCCGGCCGTAGAACGGGTCGTCGCTGTCGCGAATCGAGGCACAGATCTGGTCGAACTCCGGCCGGGCGGAGGGCGCCGCCTCGGCCGCCGTGGCGCCCTTGGCGCTCGGTCCGGAAGGGGAGCAGCCGAGGAGCAGGAGCGCGGCGAGGGTCAGGGTGGCGTTGCGCATTCGCGTTGCAGTTAGATTACGTATTTCCTCGATCGGCCGCCACTCCGCGCAACCGTGTCGGCGACCGGCTACAATCCGCGGATGCTCGGCAGACGCTTCAGCTTTGCCGCCCTGGTGCTGGCGGCGGCGTGGCTGGCGGTCCCGGTGCCCGCCGGAGCCCAGGAGGGGGCCACCGAAGTCGCGCTGTCGCCGCGCAACGCGAGCTACGAGATCGACGTGCATCTCGATCCCGAGGCCAGGCTGCTGCACGGACGGCAGACCGTGACCTGGCGCAACGTCCGCGACGCCGCCACCCGGGAGCTCTGGTTCCACCTCTACTGGAACGCCTGGCGCAACGACCAGAGCAGCTGGATGCGCGAGGACCGCTATCGCGGCCGCAGCGATCGCGGTGACGACATCGAGCCGGGCGATTGGGGGTATCTCGACGTGCGCTCGGTGCGGCTCGCCGGTGGCGCCGAGCTCGAGCGGCGGTTCGCGGCGCCCGACGACGGCAACGCCGCCGACCGCACGGTGATGGTGGCGTCGCTGCCCGAGCCGGTCGAGCCCGGCGCCGAGGTGCGGGTGGAGCTCGAATGGACCGCCAAGGTGCCGCGCACCTTCGCCCGCACCGGCTTCCGCGGCGACTACTACTTCATCGCCCACTGGTTTCCGAAGCTCGGCGTCTTCGAGGGCGACCGCTGGAACTGCCACCAGTACCACGCCGCGACCGAGTACTTCTCCGACTTCGGCGTCTACGACGTGCGGCTGACGCTGCCGGTCGACTTCGTGGTCGGCGCCACCGGCCGCGAGCTCGAGCGCCGCGACAACGGCGACGGCACCGCCACCCACCGCTACGCCCAGGCGGACGTCCACGCCTTCACCTGGACGGCGAGTCCCGACTACGTCGTGCTCGAGCGCCGGTTCGAGGCCATCGGACTGCCGCCGGTGGACGTCCGCCTGCTGATGCAGCCCGAGCACCTGGGGCAGGCCGAGCGGCACTTCCACGCCACCGGCGCCGCGCTCGAGCTCTACGGCAGGTGGTACGGGCCGTACCCCTACGGCCACGTCACGGTGGTCGATCCGGCCTTCGGCAGCGGTGCCGGCGGCATGGAGTATCCGACGCTTTTCACCTGCGGCACCCGCCTGTTCAACCCGTTCGGCGGCGGCCGGCCCGAGGGGGTGACCGTGCACGAGGCCGGCCACCAGTTCTGGTACGGCATCGTCGCCAACGACGAGTTCAACTCGGCGTGGCTCGACGAGGGTCTCAACACGTTCAGCACCGGCCGGGTCATGAACGAGACCTATGGCCCGCCGTTCTGGGTGAAGCGCTACTTCGCGCCGCCCGGGAGTGACGACTCCGGCTTTCTGCCGTTGGCCTTTCGAGAGATCCTCGATCCGGGGGTGATCTCGAGCGACCGGCTCGCCCGCTACCGCGCCGACGCCACCACCGACGTGCCCGCTCATCCGACCTGGCGCTCGCACCCGGGGTCGGTCGGCAACCTCACCTACTCGAAGACCGCGATCTGGCTGGCGACGCTCGAGAGGTTCCTCGGCTGGGAGATCCTCCAGCCGATCATGGCGACCTACTTCGAGCGCTGGCAGTTCGGGCATCCGCGCCCCGAGGACTTCCTGGCGGTGTTCGACGAGATGGCGGGCCGCGACCTCGACTGGTTCTTCGAGCAGGTCTTCTACGACGACGTGCGCTTCGACTACGCCATCCAGTCGGCCGACAGCCGGCCGATCGACCCCGAGGGCTGGTTCCGGACCGATGCGGGTCTCGAGTACCGGGAGCCGGCGGACGGCGACGGCGAGGCCGCGAGCTACCGCACCGAGGTCGTGGTGCGGCGAGTCGGCGAGGGGCGCTTCCCGGTCGACGTGCTCATGGTGTTCGAAGACGGCAGCGAGCTGCGGCGCCAGTGGGACGGCCGCTACCGCTGGACCCGCCTGATCGAAGAGCACCCGGCGCCGCTCGTCTACGCCGAGGTCGACCCCGACCGGGTGCTGCTGCTCGACGTCGACTTCAGCAACAACAGCCGCCGCCGCGAGCCCGACAACCGGCTGGCCGCGGTCAAGTGGGCGTCGAAATGGATGATCTGGCTACAGGACGCGCTGGCGGCGTTCGCCTCGTTCGTGTGAGCCCGGTCCCGACGCGATGATCGGTCCAGTCCGAGCCGTCCGCAACGGCGCCGCCCGCCTGGCGCGGGCGCGCCGCGTCGTCGTCTGGCTGTGGCTGGCGAACCTGCTCTTCGCCCTGCCGCTGGCGGTCGCGGTGGGGGCGTCGATCGGCAACTCGATCGGCGCCAGCCAGGTCGCCGAGCGGCTGCTCGAAGGCCTCGACCTGATCTGGCACTCGGAGTACGCGGCAGTTACCGACGGCGTCGGCGGTACCCTGCAGCCGAGCCAGGTCGGCGTCGGCGCCTTCCTCGACAACCTCGAGCTCTGGTTCAGCGGCGCGCTGTTCGAGCTCGAGCCGGGCCTGGTCGCGGCCGGCGTCCTCTACGCCCTGGTCTGGGCGCTGCTCCTGGGCGGCGTGCTCGCCTATCTGCAGAGCGGCGACGTTCCGACGGTGCGCGGGTTCTTCGGCTTCGGCGGTGAGTTCTTCTTCCGCTTCGTGCGGCTGACCGCGGTCGTCGGCGTCCTCTACTACGGGGTCTTCCGCTTCTCACGCTGGCTGTTCGCCCGGCTCGAGCACCTGACCCGCGACGTCACGGCGGAGAAGTCGGTGCTGCTGGTCTACCTGGGCGCCGCCGCGCTGGTGCTCCTGCTGCTGGTCTTCCTGCGCATGATCTCGGACTACGCGAAGATCGCCATGGTGATCGAGGACCGGCGCAGCGCGCTGCTCGCCGCGCTCCGGGGCGCGCGCTTCGTCGCCGGCAAGCCGCTCCGCACCTTCGGCCTGGTCCTGCTGATCGCCGGAGTTGGAGCTGTCGCGCTCTATCTCTATTCGCAGGTCGCGCCCGGCGTCGGGCAGGCGACCTGGCTCGCGGTCATCGGGGCGTTCCTGGTGAGCCAGCTCTTCCTGATCGTCCGGCTCGGCCTGCGGCTGACGCTGCTCGGCGCCGAGCTCGATCTCTACGAACGGACGTCTCCCTTCGCCGGCCTGGCCGAAGGCGACTGAGGATCTCGACGATGCGGACCTTGATTGCCGGTTCTGTCCTCCTTCTCACCTTCGCCGCCGCCCTGCCGGCCGCGGACCGCGCCGACCAGGGCCGGGTGATCGCCGGCCCCGGCGCGGTGCTCGACGAGCGCTCTCGCGTGCCGCCGATCAACCGGATTCTGCGCGAGCGGCTCGAGGGGCTTCTGCCGCGCCTGATGCGCGAGACCGGGATCGACATGTGGCTGGTGATCAACCGGGAGTACGCCGAGGACCCGGTCTACCTGCGGCTGGTGCCGGAGCCGATCTTCGCCGCCCGCCGGACGACGATGCTGGTCTTCTTCGACCGCGGCCCCGAGGCCGGGGTCGAGCGCCTGACCGTCAGCCGCTACCCGCTCGGCGGCATGTACGAGGCGGCCTGGGAAGGCGGCGATCTCGACGAGCAGTGGCAGCGGCTGGCCGAGGTCGTGCGCGAGCGCGATCCGAAGAAGATCGGCGTCGACGTCAGCCGCACCTGGCCGGTGGCCGACGGTCTCACGGTGGCGCTGGAAGAGATGCTGATCGAGGCGCTCGGCCCGGAGCTCTCGGGTCGCCTGGTGAGCGCCGAGGAGCTCGCCGTGCGCTGGCTCGAGACCCGCGTCGACTCCGAGATCGAGGTCTGGCCGCACGTCGTCGCGCTCGCCCGCGGCGTCATCTCGGAGGCGTTCTCGAGCCGGGTCATCACCCCCGGGGTCACCACCCCCGAGGACGTCGCCTGGTACATCCGTCAGCGCTTCACCGATCTCACCCTGCCGATCTGGTTCATGCCCTACGTCAACGTCCAGCGTCCGGGCATCGACTGCGCCGCCGACAACCCGTTCTGCGGCAAGGCCGACGTTCCGATCGAGCGCGGCGACGTCCTCCACACCGACGTCGGCATCTGCTACCTCCGGCTGTGCACCGACACCCAGGAGATGGGCTACGTGCTGCGCCTGGGCGAAAGCGCTCCGCCCGCCGGCCTGGTCGAGGCGCTGGCGGTCGGCAACCGCTGGCAGGACATCCTGACCGGCAACTTCGTCGCTGGCCGCACCGGCAACGAGATCCTGGCCGCGACGCGGGCCGGAGCCGAGGCCGAAGGGATCCTGTCGAGCACCTACACCCACCCGCTCGGCCACTTCGGCCACGCTCCCGGGCCCACGATCGGTATGTGGGACAACCAGGGCCCGACGCCGCTGCGCGGCGACTGGCGGCTGCGCGCGAACACCGGCTACGCCATCGAAGGCAACGTCAAGGTCGCGGTGCCGGAGTGGGACGGTCAACTGGTCCAGATCAAGCTCGAGCAGAGCGCGGTCTTCGACGGCGAGCAGGTCTGGTACCTGGCCGGCCGGCAGACCGAGTGGCACCTGGTGGAGTAGGACGGAATGAGGCGCACGCTCAAGATCGCCGGCCTGGTGCTGTTCGGGCTGGCTCTCGGGCTGGGGGGGCTCGAGGTCGCGCTGCGCGTGGTCGGCGTGGGGGCCGCCACCGAGCTGGACCCGCTCTACGACCGGTCGTTGCTGCGGCTTTCGCCCGACTCCACTCGACGCAACCCGTGGGGCCGCCACGAGGAGGACGCCATGCGCGTGGCGGTCATCGGTGACTCGTTCACCAATGCCTTCGCCAACCAGTGGTACGACGGCTACGGCCAGCGCCTCGAGCACCTCCTCAACCTGCGCGACGGCGCGCGCCCCGTCGAGGTTCGCGTCTTCGCCAAGAACGGCACCACGACCTGGGAGCAGCTGCCGTTGCTCGACCGAGTCCTGAACGGGGGAGCCGAGCTCGTGATTCTCGGTATCTTCCTCAACGACACCCAGGTCAAGGGAGACCCGCAGCTCGAGACCCGGTCCGTGCGCATCCCGGACGGCTGGCGGCTGGAGCTGCTGAGACTTTCGCGGGCGCTCGGATGGATCTACCTGCGGGCCGAGAACGTGCGCCTCAACTGGACCTTCAAGGAGCACGAGGAGTATCTGTTCTCCCCCGCCAACGAGGGCTTCCGGAGGTTCGAGGGGGCGATCCGGGAGTTCGCCGAGAAGACCGATCGCAGTGGGGCGGGCCTGGTCGCCGTGATCTGGCCCAACATGTTCGCGCTGGGTCCGGGCTATCCGATGCAGCTGTCGCACGACCGGATCGCGCAAGCTCTCGTCGAGGCCGGGGTTCCGTACCTCGACCTGCTCGACGAGTTCCGGGACAAGAGCCCCGTTCGGATGGCGGTTTACCCCGGCGTGGACTCGCACCCGAGCGAGATCGCCCACCGCGTCGGCGCGACCGCGATCTTCAGCTACCTGGTGGCAGAAGGCCACCTCGACGGCTCCTACCGGCCGCGCAGGGAGCGGCCCCAGGGCGAGCAGTACTGGCTAGGCCGAGTGCGTCAGAAGCGGAATCGCTTCGGCCCCCCCGGGGGGTGACCTACGACCTGCAGGACAAGAGGCGCAAGCGAGTGACGACCGAGACGGGCCGATCCAGGCCCAGATCGAACGCCTGATGAGGTCCTGGGTCGTCGAAGGAGCCGGATGAGGGGGCGCCGGGCGGCGCTTTGGACCGCCTCCGCCCTGGTCGTGGTTCTTTCCTGCGAGCCGCGGCCCCGGGGCCTCACCGCTGCCGAGTTCCGGCAGCTCCTCGAGAGCGTGGCCCGGGGCTGGTCGACTCGCGACACCGAGCTGGCCTTGAGCAGCTTCCATCCGGACGCGGTCTACATGGAGCCGCCCGATCTCCAGTACTACCGGGGGCACGACCAGCTCGGGCCCTACTTCGACGCCCTCGAGGATCGGCATTCGATGGTCTTTCACCAGATCTGGTTCGACGAGGCGAGCCAGTCCGGGGCCGCGGAATACACCTTCAGCGGCGGCGGCGAGGTCTCCGACGTCGGCGTGGCGGTCGTGCAGTTGAGAGACGGGAAGATCTGGTTCTGGCGGGAGTACCAGAGGAAGGGACCGACGGACTTCCAGGAGTTCCTGCGGGTCGAAGGCAAGGAGTGGGAGTGGCACATCGGGAACTACCCATAGGCAGGCGCGGGTCGCCCAGCGATCCACCGGGCCGGAGCGCGTGGTAGCCTTCGCGGACCATCGATCGGATACCCGGGGGGACGGAAGAGGGAGATGAAGTATCGACTCAACGTCAACGGCGAGCGGCGCGAGGCGGAGGCCGAGCCCGGCACGCCGCTGTTGTGGGTGCTGCGCGAGTCGCTCGGGCTCACCGGCACCAAGTTCGGCTGCGGCGTGGCGCAGTGCGGCGCCTGCACGGTCCACCTGAACGACACGCCGGTGCGCTCGTGCGTGCTGGCGGTCGAGGCGGTCGGCAGCCGGCAAATCACCACGATCGAGGGCGTCGGCGGGCCTGTAGCCGAGGCGGTGCAGGGGAGCTGGGAGAAGATCCAGGTCCCGCAGTGCGGCTACTGCCAGTCGGGCCAGATCATGACCGCGATCGCGCTCCTCGAAGAGATCGAGCGGCCGAGCGACGACGACATCGACGGCGCGCTGACCGGCAACGTCTGCCGCTGCGCCACCTACCCGCGAATCCGGCGCGCGGTGCACGAGGCCGCGGAGAAGCTCGGGAGCTGACGGCGATGCTCGGAGAGATGACGCCGCCCGCTCGCGCGCTCGACCGGCGCCAGATCCTGCGGGGGGGCGCCGCGGTCGGCGCCGGCCTGGTCATGGGTCTCTACCTGCCGCGCCCCGGAGCGGCGAAGATGGCGGTGGCAGGCGCGGCCGAGGACGCGGCCGCCGGGGACCTCGCGCCCAACGCGTTCGTGCGCATCGCCGCCGACGACTCGGTGACGGTGATCTCCAAGCACATCGAGTTCGGGCAGGGCACCTACACCGGTCTGGCGACGGTTCTGGCCGAAGAGCTCGACGCCGACTGGTCGCAAGTGCGGGTGGAGTCGGCCCCGGCCGACGTCGAGCGCTACGCCAACCTGATGTTCGGCGCCCAGGGCACCGGCGGCTCGACCGCGATGGCCAACTCCTGGGAGCAGATGCGGCGGGCCGGGGCCACGGCGCGCGCCCTGCTGGTGGCGGCGGCGGCCGAGAGCTGGGCGGTCGCGGCCGGCGAGATCGAGGTCGATGCCGGCGTGGTTCGCCACCCGGCCTCGGGACGCTCGGCGCGCTTCGGCGAGCTGGTGGAGAAGGCGGCCGGAATGGAGCCGCCGGCCGAGGTCGAGCTCAAGGACCCGAAGGAGTTCACGCTGATCGGGCGCGAAGACCTGCCGCGCGTGGACGTCGCCGAGAAGTGCCGGGGCGCGGCCGAGTACACCTTCGACCTGGCGCCTGACGGAGTGCTGACCGCGCTGCTGGCGCGGCCGCCGCGCTTCGGCGGCAAGCTGGCGAGGGTGAACGACGAAGCGGCGCGCAAGGTCCCCGGGGTGGTCGCGGTCCTGGTGGTGCCGCAGGGGGTGGCGGTCGTCGCGGAGGGCTTCTGGGCGGCGCGGCAGGGGCGCGCGGCGCTCGAGATCGAATGGGACGAGAGCGCCGCCGAGACGCGCGGCAGCGCCGAGCTGGTGGCCGAGTACCGAAAGCTCCTCGATCGGCCGGGCGCGCCGGCGCGCCGCGACGGCGACGCCGACGCCGCCCTCGCCCGGGCGGCGCGGGTAATCACCGCCGACTACGAGTTCCCCTACCTGGCGCACGCGCCGATGGAGCCGCTCGATTGCGTCGTCCAGCTCACCGAGGACGGCTGCGAAGCGTGGGCCGGGTCGCAGCTCCAGACGGTCGACCAGGCGGTGATCGCCGGCACGCTGGGCGTCGCCCCGGAGAAGGTGCGCCTGCACACGCTCCTCGGTGGCGGCAGCTTCGGGCGCCGGGCGACGCCCGACGCCGACGTCGCCGGCGAGGCCGCGGCGATCGCCAAGGCCCACGGCGGCCGGCGGCCGATCAAGCTGGTCTGGACGCGCGAGGACGACATTCGCGGCGGCCGCTACCGGCCGCTCACCGTGCACCGCCTGTCGGCCGGCCTGGACGAGGCCGGCCGGATCGTCGCCTGGCGCCACCGGATCGTCGGGCAGTCGATCGTCGCCGGCACGCCTTTCGAGGGCGCTCTGGTGCGGGACGGCATCGACGGCACCTCGGTCGAGGGCGCGCGCGGCCTGCCCTACGCGATCCCCGACCTGTCGGTCGAGCTCCACACGACCGCGGTGGGCGTGCCGGTCCTCTGGTGGCGCTCGGTGGGCCACACCCACAACGGCTACGCCACCGAGACGTTCCTGGACGAGCTCGCGCAGGCGGCCGGCCGGGACCCGTTCGAGCTGCGCCGCGAGCTGCTCGAAGACCACCCCCGGCACCGGGCGGTGCTCGAGCTGGCGGCCGAGAAGGCCGGCTGGGGCAAGGCGCTGCCCGCCGGAAGGGCGCGCGGCATCGCGGTGCACGAGTCGTTCTCCTCGTTCGTAGCCGAGGTCGCCGAGGTGGCGCTCGGCGACGACGGGCTGCCGCGGGTCGAGCGCGTCGTCTGCGCCGTCGACTGCGGCATCGCGATCAACCCCGACAACATCCGCGCCCAGATGGAGAGCGGCATCGGCTACGGCCTGGGCGCGGCGCTGCACAACGAGATCGTGCTCGAGGGGGGGCGGGTGCGCGAGTCGAATTTCCACGACTACCGGCCGCTCCGGATCGACGAGATGCCGCGGGTCGAGGTCCACGTCGTGCCCTCGGGAGAAGCCCCCACCGGAGTGGGCGAGCCCGGGGTGCCGCCGATCGCGCCGGCGGTCGCCAACGCGTACTTCCATCTGACCGGCCAGCGCGTCCGCCGGCTGCCGTTCCGTCACCTCAGCGCGAAGAGGAGCTGACCCGCATGTTCCGGCTCCTGTCGACGGCTCTTCTGCTCGCCCTCTGCGGGTCTCCGCTCGCCTCGTCCGACGCGCCCGATCCGGCCACGGCGGAAGCCCTGCGTCCGGCCGGGGAGTTCCGGTCGATGAGCGACAAGACGGAGCGCTCGCGGGCGCTCTTCCTCGAGGCGGCCAAAGTTCTGACGCACCCACGCTGCGTCAACTGCCACCCGTCGAGCGACGTGCCGCTCCAGGGCGACGGCGGCGCTCTCCACCAGCCGCCGGTGCGGCGCGGCCGCAGCGGGCTCGGCGTCGCCGGCATGGAGTGCAAGACCTGCCACCAGCGCGAGAACTTCGACCCTGGACGAGTGCCAGGGGCGCCGGCCTGGCACCTGGCGCCGCGCAAGATGGCGTGGGAGGGCCTGACGGTCGCCGAGATCTGCGGGCAGCTCAAGGACCCGGAGCGCAACGGCAACCGCACCCTGGCGAAGATCGTCGAGCACATGACCGAGGACGCCCTCGTCGGCTGGGCCTGGAGCCCGGGCGCCGATCGCGCGCCCGCGCCCGGGGACCAGGAGACCTTCGGCGAGCTGGTCGCGGCCTGGGTCAAGACCGGCGCCGCCTGCCCGGACTGATCTCGCCTTAGCCTGTGGGCGACATGGGGTGTCCTGCATCCCGGACAGCTTCCGAGTGCCAAGCTCGACGCGCCGGAAAGCAGCGGCCCCTGGTCCGAGTTGCCGCGCTTCCGGGAGCTCGCGCTGCTCCCACCCAAAGGGGTGGCTACGGGCCGCGCGGCAGAGTGGTGACGTAGCGGGGTCAACGTGTTAAAGGGAGGTGTCCGTTCAGCTCGGAGTTCCGAATGGCACCAGAGACGCTTCGCGTCGCGGGCTCGGTCTTCCGTTGGCGTCGCGGAGGATGTTCAGGATCAGGAGGGTAGTCATGTGGACAGGGACGAGATCGAGCGGTGCGCCAGCGGTGGTCCTGCTGGTCGCACTTGCCGCCGTAATCGCTCCGGGGCCGGTGGCATCGGGGGAGGATGAGGCGGCCATCCGGGCGGTAGATGCGCAGTTCGTCGAACGGTTCGCGGCGGGCGACAGCGCCGGCTTGGCGAGCCTCTACACAGAGGACGCGCAGCTGCTTCCACCCAACGCCGACATCGTGTCGGGTCGTTCGGCCATCGCGGCCTTTTGGCAAGCTGCCATGGAGGCGGGGGTCAAGGGCG
>JBFGLX010000017.1:0-21843 GCA_041575955.1 Thermoanaerobaculia bacterium | reverse complement strand
CTGCGCAGCGCATCTTGCAGGGCAGACATCAGGAGCACGACGATCACGAAGAAGCCGAGCCGCACGCCACCGTTCCAGTAGGCGATCGCCGGATGCGAGTAGACGTGGCCGCCGGTGAGGTCGACCGTCAGCCAGACGGCCGCGCTCACGACGGCGCTGACCAGGCCCAGCTGGCGCCCGGCGCGCCAGGTGACGACGAAGATCGCGGCCAGGTAGAAGAGCGAGAAGCTGAGCTCGAAACCGGTGAAGTGGTCGAGCGCGCCGATCAGGGCGACCAGCGCCAGACCGAGGAGGAGCCAGAGGAGCTTGCGGCTCGGACCAATCTCGGGCGGCGGTTTCATGCGCGGTGGTCGCGGCAACGATACTACCTGGCCCGCGGGAAGAACAGCCGGGAGTGCGGACGTTCTAGAGCCTGAAAGTAGGATACTCATCCCGGAGGCCCGGAGGGAGAGGAAGCCCGGATGATTGGAGCACGAGGCGTGCGTGCGACGGCCATGGGGTCCTGCCTGCTGTTGGCGCTCGCGACCCTTTCTTCCGCCCAGGGCAGCCCCGCCCAGGTCGGGCGCTGGGAGCCGCCCATCCAGTGGCCGATCGTGGCGATCCACTCGGCGGTGCTGCCTACCGGCGAGGTCTTCAATCTCACCTATCTGGTCAAGTCGACCGAGCTCGAGACCGCCGCTACGGTCTGGAACCCGGCGACCGGCAGATTTCGCGACGTGTCGCCCGGCTTCGGCGACATGTTCTGCTCGGGCCAGAGCTTCCTGCCCGGGGGCGAGCTGTTCGTCGCCGGGGGCTACGGCGGCCTCTTCCCGGGCAAGTGCAAGGCCCAGGGGATCGTTCCGACCTACGTCTTCGATCCCTTCTCGTCGAGCTGGCGTACACGCGGAAACATGAAGTTCCCGCGCTTCTACCCGACCGTGATCGCCCTCGCCCAGGGCAAGCAGCTGATCATCGGCGGCCAGGGCGAGAACTGCCAGTACATACCGATCATGGAGATTTTCGACCCGGCCCGAGGCCTGTCGGTGGTCCGGGGTCCGCGGCAGGTCATGCGCGACTATCCCCGGGTCTTCCTGCTCAGCGACGGCTCCGTGGTGCAAGTGGCCCCGGAGCCGGTGACCCAGATCATGGACAGCGCGATGGCCTTCTGGAGCGAGCTGACGGTCACCGGGCTGAATCAGATGCGCTTCGAGCCCGCGGCCTTCTACGTGCCGGGGCGGGACGACCGCATCATGGTCTGCGGCGGCTACACCACCCAGATCGGCGACGGCGGGCTCGACGATCCGACCGCGAGCTGCGAGCAGATCGACCCGCTCGGCGGCAATCCATCCTGGCGCCCGGCGGCGCCGCTGCGCCAGGCCCGCGGCGACATGAACGCGGTGCTGCTGCCGGACGGCAAGGTCCTGGTCGTGGGCGGCGGCGCGCACCACCGCTACGAGGGGCCCGATCTGAGGCCGGAGCTCTACGACCCGGCGAGGAACACCTGGACGACGATGGCCCCCCAGCGCTACGGCAGGATGTACCACTCGACCGCCGTGCTGCTACCCGACGGCCGGGTGCTCTCCGCCGGCCAGGACGACGACGGCTCGGGCGACGGCGTGGTCAGCGGCGCCTGGGGCGAGATCTTCAGCCCGCCCTATCTGTTCCGCGGGCCGCGTCCGAGCATCAGCGCGGCGCCCGCGTCGGTGGCCTACGGATCGGACTTCACGCTCACCGTGTCGCAGACGGCGGCAATCGAGTCGCTGGTGCTGATGGGCCTCTCCTCGGTCACCCACTCGACCAACGTCGGGCAGCGCTACGTGCCGCTCGAGTTCTCGCGCTCGGGTGGCGCGAACCTGGCGGCCCGGATGACCGCCAATCCGAATCTCGCGCCACCCGGCTACTATCTGCTCTTCGCCCTCAACGACAAAGGGGTGCCCTCCGAGGCCCGCACGATCCAGGTGACCGCGGAGCCGGCGGGCGCGACCTGCTTCAAGCTGACGCGCACGCGCCAGGGCCGGCGCGGCGGCGACGTTCCGACCGCCGATCCGGAGATGTCCGCCGACTGCTCGGCCGCAGGCGAGTACGCCGCCGGCTCCGAGATCGAGCTCACCGCCAGGCCCAACGCCGGCTGGGAGGTGGCCGGGTGGACCGGCACCGACGACGACCTGAGCACGCTCGAGACCAACCGACTCACGATGCCGGCGGCCAATCACGGCGTCGGCGTGGCTTACGAACAGACCCGGACGTCCTTCGACGACTCGTTCGAGCAGCCCGACTTCTGCAACTGGAGCGGTCGCGAATGCACGGCCTGCGAACCGGATTCGTGCTCGGCGCCGTCGACCGCCGCCTCGCTCGCGCTCGAGCGCAACGCCGTCAGCAGGATCGAGATCTCGGACGAGCGGGCCGTGGACGGCGCCCACAGCCTGAAGTCCGTCTACGAGGCGGCGAACAAGGGCAAGGACTTCCTGATCGACACCAGCCCCGGCAGGGGCGGCGGCGAGGCTCGATACGCGGTGGGCTTCCGGGTGTGGCCGGAGCCGGGACTGGTGGTCAAGGGCACCAGGACGCAGATCCTGCAAGCCAACCAGGTCGCCGATCAGGCGCGCACCCTCTTCGAGGTGTTCCTGAACCCGATCCGCGGGCAGCGCGACCGCTACAACCTGGTGATTCAGGGGCGAGCCGACGGCGGCCAGAAGATCCGGTTGCCGGCAGCGGCGATCGAGGCCGGAGAGTGGCGGCACGTCAGGGTCGAGTGGCAGGCCGCGTCGCTCGACGGCCTCACCGAGGGCCGCATCGCCCTGCACCTGGATGGCGTGCTGGTGAGCGAGGCCGCGCTCGCCAACCCCTCGCAGCGCGTCGACGAAGTCCGGTTCGGACAGATCAAGGGCAAGAAGCGACCGACCCGCGGAGCGGTCTTCTTCGACCTGTTCGAATCCGACTGGGCTCGGTAGCCCGGCGGGGTCCCGACGCCGCGCTCGCCGAGCCCGCGGATCTGCGCCGGCCGCCGGGATGGATCCGGCGTGCCCGGGGCGGCCGCTGCGGGGCAAACCTTCGCCGCGGAGCAGCGTATCCAGGGAATGAGCCGAACGGCGCAAGCGGAAACCGCCTCGGCGTTCCAGCGCTTGCGATCGCTCGTCGGCCGCTGGCAGGACTGACTCGGAGGTGACGTTGACGAACGCAGACGACGACGTACGAGCCGCGGAGCGCCTCTTGGATGCCTTCGCCACCGGCGCCATGAGCAGGCGCGAGGCGGCGCTGGGCCTGCTGGCTCTCGGGCTGGCTTCGGTCACCGGCGGGCGAGCGTTCGGCGCCGCCGGCGAGCCCACGTTCCGGACGACCGGCCTCAACCATCTCGGCCTGCGGGTGAGCGACGTCGCGCGCTCGCGCGACTTCTATCGCGACCACCTGGGCCTGACGCTGATCCGCGACAACTCGCCGGGCAACTGCTTCCTGCGCGCGGGCGAGCACTACATGGGCCTTTTCCGCTCGAGCTCGCCGGCGGTGGACCATTTCTGTCTCACGGTCGAGGGCTACGACGCCGACGACGCCATGTCGAAGATCGAGCGGCTCGGGCTGACGCCGCGCCGGGAGGAGGATCGGGTCTATCTCGACGATCCCGACGGTCTCGAGGTCCAGCTCGACAGCCGCTACGGCTCGTGGCCGGGCACGCCGCCGTCCGACAGCTGACCGACCGACCCCGGAGGCGATAGGCTCCTCTCGGAGGGCCCTCGCCATGAACTTTCGCCAACAGCCGCCCGCGCTCGGCAATCAGTATCGCGACGACCGGGCGCTCGCCTCCTACCTGCGGCGAGCGCTGCCGCCCAAGGTCCTGACCGAGATCGAGCCCGAGCTGGTCGAGATGGGCGCGCTGGCCGGCGGCGAGCTCTACGAGCTCCAGCTCGCCGACCGCCTGAGCGAGCCGGTCCTCACGCGCTGGGACGCCTGGGGCCGACGGATCGATCGGATCGAGCACACGCCTCTCTGGAAGCGGGCGGAGGAGATCGCGGCGCGGCAAGGCCTGGTGGCGATTCCCTACGAGCTCGCCCACGGCCGCTTCTCCCGCATCCATCAGCTCGCCCTGGTCTACCTGTTCACGCCGTCGAGCGACATCTACAGCTGTCCGCTGGCGATGACCGACGCGGCGGCCAAGACGCTGTTGCTGTCCGGCAACCAGCGCCTGATCGACCGCGCGCTGCCCCGGCTCACGGCGCGCGCGCCGGAGCGCTTCTGGACCAGCGGCCAGTGGATGACCGAAGCGATCGGCGGCTCGGACGTGGGCGCGAGCGAGACCGTGGCACGGCGCGACGACGCCGGTGGCTGGCGCCTCTGTGGGCGCAAGTGGTTCACGTCGGCGGCCGCCTCGCAGATGGCCCTCACCCTCGCCCGGCCCGAGGGCCAGGGGCCCGGCGGACGCAACCTGGCGCTGTTCTACGTCGAGACCCGCGACCCGCAGGGCCGGCCGCGCGATCTGCGGGTCGAGCGTCTCAAGGACAAGCTCGGCACCCGCAAGCTCCCGACCGCCGAGCTGACCCTCGACGGCACGCCGGCGGAGCTGGTGCTCGGCACCAGCGACGGGGTCAAGAACATCAGCCCGATGCTCAACGTCACCCGCCTCTGGAACGGGGTGAGCGCGGTGTCCCTGATGCGCCGTGGGCTGGCGCTGGCGCGCGACTACGCCGCCAAGCGGGTGGTCTTCGGCGCGGCGCTCGAGCGGAAGCCGCTCTTCCGCGACTTGATCGCGGGCCTCGAGGCCGAGCTCGAGGGCGCCTTCCACCTGACCTTCCGGGTGGCCGAGCTGATGGGCGCCGAAGAGAGCGGCGAAGCCTCGACCGAGGAGACCGAGCTCCTGCGGCTCCTGACGCCGATCATGAAGCTGACCACCGCCAAGCAGGCGGTGGCCGCGGCGAGCGAGACGCTCGAGATCTTCGGCGGCGCGGGCTACGTCGAGGACACCGGGCTGCCGCTGCTGCTGCGGGACGCCCAGGTGCTGCCGATCTGGGAAGGGACCACCGACGTCCTCGCCCTCGACACGCTGCGGGTGGTCGAGCGGCAGGGCGGGCTCGACGCGCTCCGGGCGGAGCTCGAGCGCTCGGCCGCGGCGGCGACCGACGACGCCCTGCGCGCCGCCTCCCGGACCGCCTCGGACGCGTTCGCCTCGGCGGCGGGGTGGCTAGAGCGCGCCGGCGCCGAGGGCCGCGAAGCGCTGGAGGCCGGCGCCCGCCGCTTCGCGCTCACCCTGGGACGCGCGGCCGAGCTGGCGCTCCTGGCACGACACGGGCAGTGGGCCCTCGAGACCGAGCGCGATCCGGCCCCCGCGGCGGCCGCCGCGCGCCTCGCCCAGAGCGCCGTCGATCTGGTGGCTCCCGCGTCGCAGACCCGACCGGAACCGCCGCGAGCCGCCGCGGTGTCTTCGAGCTCCTCTACAGACAGTCCTTCGACCTGAGCAGCTCGACGACCCGGAGCCGGGTCTCCCGTTCGGGACCCTCGGTCGAGATCGTGTGGAACAGCTCGGCGTGATCCGGATTGGCCGGCTCGAACTCCGTGCGCTGGCGCTCCATAAGCTCCACCCGGCCGTCGGAGCGGGTGTCGTGCTGCTGGCGCCGCTCGAGCCGCTGGCGCTGCGACGGAGCTTCACACACGGTCTCGACGAACAGCGGCCGCGCTTCGGCCCGGTGCGCCGCCTCGATCAGCGCCAGCCGCTCGCCCCGCCGTTTGAAGGCGCCGTCCACCACCACCGGGAAGCCCCCCTGGAGCAGATTCTCGGCCCGCCGGCCGACCTCCTCGTAGGTGCGGCGGTTCATCTCGGGCGAGTACAGCCCCTCGCCGTAGGGGACGTAGACGCGGGTCTGCTCGCCGACCCCGGCGATCTGCTTGCGCACGCCGTCGGTCGACAGCATGTGCCAGCCGAAGCCCTCGCGCAGGTAGGACGCGACGCTGGTCTTGCCGGTGCCCATCAGCCCGTAGACCACCACCAGCGGCGGACGCCCGATGCCGCCGGCGTAGCGGTACGCGAGGCCGAAGTAGTGCCGCGCCAGGTTGCGCTGAGCGCGCCGCTCGAGGTCGTCGAGACCGGGATCGGTGGCGGTGAAGCCCGAGACCTTGCCGCGCACGTAGGCCCGGTAGCACTTGTAGAAGTCGAGCGGCTCGCGCAGCGTCGCGTCGCCCGACGCGGCGACGTAGCCGTCGATCAGGCGCTCGGCGAGGTCCCGGCGCCCGCGAAAGTCGAGGTCCATCGCCAGGAACGCCAGGTCCACCGCCACGTCGCCGCAGCGAAAGCGCTCGTTGAACTCGATGCAGTCGAAGATGACCGGCGGCTCGTAGAGGAACATGTTGCCGAGATGCAAGTCGCCGTGGCTCTCGCGGATCCGCCCCTCGCGCAGGCGGCGGGAGAAGAGATCCGCCCGCTCCCGGTAGAAGCGTCCGGTCCAATCGCGGATGTGCTCGTAGCGCTCGCGCGACAAGAGCTTGCCGACGCCGGCCTCGGTCTGGGCGAAGTTCTCGTCGGTGTTGTACTTGACCGCCTCGAGCGTGCCGTAGCGGTCGATGCCTTCGCCGGTGCGCGCGTCGCGATAGAACGGCGCCAGCACCGCCACCAGCTGATCGACCTCGCGCTCGCCGAGCTCACCGCGCTCGAGCACGCGCAGCCCGAGAAGCTCCTGGTCGAGCTCGCGCATCACCACCAGCCAGTCGACCACCTCGCCGGCGCCGCCGAGGCGCAGGCGCTCCCCCTCGCGGGTGATCGGCTCGACGCCGAGATAGACCTCGGGCGCCAGCCGCCGGTTGAGCTCGACCTCGGCCTGGCAGTAGCGCCGACGCAGCTCCAGCGTCGAGAAATCGAGAAACCCGAAGTTGACCGGCTTCTTGAGCTTGTAGGCCCGCTCGCCGGTCAGGAAGATCGACGAGATGTGGGTCTGGAGGAAGTCGACCTTCTCGACCCCGGGGCCGTGGAAGGCGGGCTCCTTGAGAGCGGCGACGAGCTCGGAATGCTCCACGAGCTAGCGGATTAGTAGATGCCCGCCCTGTCCATCTTGCGAACGAACAGGAGCGCGTAGACGCTCAGCACCAGGCCGCCCACGAGCGTACCGACGCCGAGCCAGAGCGTCACCAGGTCCTTGGTCTGCGGGTAGAGCCAGAGCTCCCGGGCTCCGAACATCTCCGCGCAGATGATGACGATGACGATGAAGAGCAGGTGAAAGGTCCTCAACGACACTTGCTGTCACCCCCTTCCCAGGCGAACGGAGACTCCGCTCCGAGGATAGGATCTTGTCCGCCGTCGCGCACCGCCCTTTGGGGTGGCCTACGGCCGCGCACCCGCGGTCTTCCGCGTCGAACGCTGGTGAGAAGGTCAGGCCAACGCTGTATAGTGGCTTCGTCCCTGACATGAACCGAAGCCGCTCGATAGGCCCGCGGAGGCCGGCTTCGCCTGGCGAGGTCCTCACGCACGTGCGCAAGAGCCGAACAGCGACCCGGGGGTTGCCGGCACTAACGGGCCGGCGGGGCGGGCTGGCGGCGGGGGCCTCGCTCCTGGCCGTCGCGCTGCTGCTCTCGGGCTGCCCGAAGATGCCGCCGAGGCCCACGCCCGCTCCGCCCCCGGAGCCGGAAGCGCCGCGACCGGTGCCTCAGTCGGTCGAGGTCGAGCCGCCCATGGAGGCGGGAGCGGAGCCCCCGGAGCCGGCGCGGGAGATCGGGGAAGAGCTCGAGCCCGTGGAAGCGGAGCCGCCCCTTCGCGACCGACGATACCTCAGAAAGATGGCGGCTCCACCCCCACGCAAGAAGTGCCCGCGGAACTACCCGGAGTGCACGGTGGAGGTGCACTACGGCACCAACCGGGCTCCCGAGCGAGACGCCGGCGTCGACCGGCCCAACGACTATTACGGCAAGGAGGACGGCGGCAAGCTCGAGCTGGGGACGCTTACCGTCAGCTTCCCCGACGATCACAGCAGCGGCCAGATCGAGCGGCCCAGGTTCTACAGGCTCGAGTTCCGGGAGGATCCCGAAAAGCACGTGATGATCGTCGCCCTCGAGCCCGAGCTCGAGGAGGCGGAGTGGCTCGGCAGGTTGAAGGCCGCGGGCAGGAACGAAGCGTTCGTCTTCGTGCACGGCTACAACACCCGGTTCGACGCCGCCGCCTGGCGGGCCGCCCAGATCGCCTACGACCTGGACTTCGCCGGCGTGCCGATGATGTACAGCTGGCCGTCGGTCGGCGGCGGGCTCGCGGGCCTCGTCGCCTACGAGCGCGATGAAGAGATGGTCGCCCGCGCCGTCCCGCATTTTCGCAGGTTCATCAAGCTGGCGACCGAAGCCGAGGGGATCGACAGCGTCCACGTGATCGCGCACAGCATGGGCAATCGTCTGGTGACCGCGGCCCTCGACGACCTCTGCCGCCGCGACCGAGAGCCACCGGAGATCTCGCAGCTGGTGCTGGCGGCGCCCGACGTCGACACCCGGGCCTTCCAGGAGAGATTCGTCGAGACCCTGCCGCGCCTGGCGCACCGGGTGACCATCTACGCCTCGAGCAAGGACAAAGCCCTGCTGGCCTCGAAGCTCAAGCACGAGTTCGAGCCGCGGCTCGGCGATGCCGAGAACGACCTGCTCTGGCAGTTCCAGGGGATCGAGCGCATCGACGCCTCGTTCGTGGCCGATACGCTCGACTCCGGGGCCGGCAGCAAGGACTTCCTGCAGCACAGCTACTTCGCCAGCAACGACTCCGTGGCCTCCGACCTGCTCTGCCTGCTGCGCGGCGCTTCGCCGCGGCCGCTGCTGGTCGAGAAGGCCGGAGTGCCGGGCGCCTGGGAGCTGCGGCCGCGCCCCGTCGATCGCGGCGACTGCGGCGAGCCGCTGCCGCCCGAGCCGGGGCGGGCCACCTGCCGGGAGCTCTACGATCGGCAGACGGTCCCGGTGCCCGACCTGGTCGGAATGCTCCTCGACCGCGCCCGGGAGACCCTGGTCGCCGCCGAGCTGACGGCGGGCTCGCCGGAGCCGGAGCGCTCGCGATCTCCGGAGGGAACCGTCGTCCGGCAGCGCCCCCAGGCGGGCGAGCCGACCGCGCCCGGCACCGAGGTGGCCCTGTGGATCGCCGAGCCGGGAGGGCTCTTCTCCTGGTGGTGGCTGCTGCTGCTGCTCCTGCTCGCCGCGGTCGCTGCGCTCGCGATCTGGCGCCAGTGGCGCCGGCAGTAGAGATGCAGCCCTTCGGCGAGGCGGGTCGGCTACAGCATGCGAGCCAGTCGATCCGCGATCTGGTCGGCGCCGTTGACCGTCTGCCGCGGAGCGCGCGGGCGGGCCAGGAGGTCGGCCAGCTCGTCGAGCCAGTCGCCGCTCGAAAACGCTGTCGCTTCGAGCTCGCGGCTCGGCAGACGCTCCCCGACGAACGCTCCGAGCGACGCGCTCTCCGGGAAGAGTCGCCGGGGCACGTAGGCGTAGCGGGTGCCGGCGGCCCAGGCTTCGGCCACCGTGCTGTAGCCGAGCTTGCCGACCACCAGGTCGGCGGCGGCGATCAGGTCGGGCATGAACACCGGCGATCGGTCGGGAAGGAGCAGGACGTTGGCGCGGCGCTCGAGCTCCGGGGTCCCGCCGAAGACCACGAAGGACGTCCGTTCGGCTTCCGTCAGCCGGGCGAGGAAATCGAAGCTCCATGAGCTGCCGCCCATGGTGATCAGCGCGACCGGGTCGTCACCGTCGAGGCCGAGCCGGTGGCGGACGCTTTCGGCGTCCGACCTCCCTCGTCGATAGACCGGCGGCACGGTGAGCGCTCCAGGCAGCGACCGGCAGACCGGCTCGGCCTGGATCCTGAGTCCGGCGCCGTCGAAGAGCTCCGCCATCTCGGCCGCGGCGGCGCGCAGGCCCGGTTCGGCGTCGAAGTACGGCTCGTAGATCCAGTCCCAGGTGAAGCTCTCGACCAGCACCGACGGGACGCCGGCGAGCCTGGCGGCCGCGAGACCCAGCGGCGAGACGTCGCAGACCGCCAGCCGGCACTCGAATCGCTCGAGCGCGTCCGCCAGCCTGCGCGCGGCGGCCCGCAGCGGCCGGATCGCGTCCAGCGCCCGCAAGGTGGCCGCCGGGTCCTCTTCCAGCGGGCTCCGCTGCACCATGCCGACGTCGGTGAGCGCTTCGTGGTAGTCGAACGCGCCGGTGAGCGAATCCTCGAAGAACCACTCCGGCACGGTGGTGAAGATCCGTGGCTTCACGTCGGGCCGGCGCTCGGCGAGCGCGTTCAGGACCGCCGCCGACCGGGCCGCGTGGCCAAAACCGTGGGGGGAGACGATGTAGGCGATGGGGATCGGCACTTCTAGCCAGCCAGCCTCAGCGGAAGCGAACGACTCCGCTCCGCCGACAGGCCGCCATCAGCCGCCGGTCGCGCGTCGCCAGGGGTACGCCCGAGCGCATGGCGAGATCCAGGTAGGCGGCGTTGTAGCTCGACAGGCCCAGCTCGCGAGCGAGCGACAGGATGGCGCCGGTCGCACGGCCGAAGGAGGTCTCCTCGCTCCTTATCGGCAAGCTGGCGAGGAGCTCGAGGAAGCGCGTGGAGTCGGCCTCCGCCAAGCGCTTGCGCCGCTCCGCCACCGCCAGCACGTTCGCCACCTCGAGCGGCCAGACGGCCGGGACGAGGATCCGCGCGCCCCGGCTGGCGTCGAGCACCCGATCGGAGTAGGCGTCGGCCTCGTCCTCGAAGCACCACGACATCGTCACCGAGCAGTCGAGGACGAACGAGCTCAACGCCTGCCGTCCTCGATGAGCTCGCGCAGCGAGAGGTCGCCCAGCCGCCGACCGCGCCGGAACTCCCGGAGCGCGGCGACGGTCTCGTCCGGCGTTCGCGCCGCCGCGCCGCCGGCCGGCACCAGCCGGGCGACCGGGACTCCATGCCGGGTGATCGTGATCTGCTCGCCCGCCGCCACCCGCTCGAGCAGCTTCGGCAGGTTCGTCTTGGCCTCGTAGGCGCCCACCTCCGTCATGCGGGCAGTGTATCAGACCAGTCTTAGACTAGTCTATTTTCGTCGATCTCGGGTGGGCGAAGGCCGGTGAGAAGATCGCGTCAGGCGGGCGGGGCAAGCGCCGCCCTACGTTCCCGGAGCCGGGGCCGCATCGCCGCCGGTTGTTGCGGTCCGCTCGGCCTCCACCCACTCGCGGACGTTGCTCTCCAGCACCCGGAGCGGCAGGGCGCCGCTGCCGAGCACCCGGTCGTGGAAGGCGCGCACGTCGAAGCGCTCGCCGAGCTTCGACTCGGCCATGGCGCGCAGCTCCTTGATCTTGAGCTCGCCGATCTTGTAGCCCAGCGCCTGGCCGGGCCAGACGATGTAGCGGTCGACCTCGACGACGATGTCGTGCTCGGACTTGCCGGCGTTCTCCTTGAAGTAGTCGATCGCCTGCTGGCGGCTCCAGCCGAGGGCGTGCATGCCGGTGTCGACCACCAGCCGGATGGCGCGCCACATCTCGTAGGTGAGCTGGCCGAACTTGGCGTAGGGGTTCTGGTAGAAGCCCATCTCCTCGCCGAGGCTCTCGGAGTAGAGGCCCCAGCCCTCGGTGAAGGCGCCGTACTGGCCGTAGCGGCGGAAGAAGGGCAGGTCCTCGAGCTCCTGCTGGATGGCGATCTGGAGATGGTGGCCGGGCACCGCCTCGTGCAGGGTCAGCGCCTCCATCTCCCACTTCGGCCGGCTCTTGAGGTCGTAGGTGTTGGCAAAGAACTTGCCGGAGCGGCCGGCCTCGAGCGAGCCCGGCTCGTAGTAGGCGGTGGTCTGCGACTTCTCGGCGTACTCCGGCACCGGCACGACGCCGTAGGGCAGCCGCGGCAGGTGGCCGAAAAGCTTGACCAGCTCGTTGTCGGCGCGCTTGGCGATGTCGCGGTAGCCGGCGAGCAGATCCTCCTTGTCGTCGAAGTAGAACCGGGGGTCGGTGCGCAGGTAGTCGAAGAACTCCTCGAACGTCCCCTCGAACCCGACCTGCTCGATGACCGCTTCCATCTCTCCGCGGATGCGGGCGACCTCGCGCAGGCCGATCTCGTGGATCTCCTGCGGCGTGAGATCGGTGGTGGTCTCCTGCCGGGCGTTGTAGGCGTACCACTCGGCGCCGTCGGGCAGCGCGGACATGCCGATCGTCTCGCGGGCGCCGGGGATGTAGGTCTCGACCAGGTAGTCGCGGAGCTTCTCGAACGCCGGCACGACCTTCTCGACGTAGGTGGTCGTAGCCGCGGCGCGCAGCCGCTCCCGCTCGGCGGCCGGGATCGACTCCGGGAACTCCTGGAACGCCCGCAGCATGGGGCTCGACATCGGGTCGTCGGCGATCTGGTTCTCGACCTGTTGCGGCACGTCGCGCAGGGTCACCCTGGGCGGCGTGACTCCCATCTCGAGCCCCTTTGCGAGCCGGATCAGCACGTTGTCGACCAGGTAGGGCACGCCCTCGAGCCGGCCGAGGATGTCCTCGTAGTCGCCGACCTTGCGCCCCGGCATCATGGCCAGGGTGCGCGCCACGCTCTGCTGGACGCCGCCCATCTGGCTGATCGGCAGGTACTCGTCGTGGAAGCGGTGGCCCCCGACCCAGTCCACGAGCTGCTCCATGAGCAGGTCGTAGTTCAGCCGGTCGGCGCCCTCGAGCTCCGCCCGCGGAATCGACTCGAAGACCGCCAGCGCCAGGGTCTCGTCACGCTCCCGCCGCGCCGAGGCCTCGAGCGAGTTGTCGGCCCACCGGTGGTGGTCGCCGGGGAGTCCGAGGAAGGTGGCGTAGGGCGGGTACTCGTTCATCATGTACTCGAAGTGGAGGTCGATGAACGCCCGCAGACGCTCTTCGGCGCTCTGCCCCGCCGGGTTCGCCCGCACGGCTTCCAGGCGCTCGATGATGCTCTTGTACCTGCTCTCGTAGCTCTCGCTCCCGGCGCCGGCCGCGCTCGCGCACAGCAACAGCGCCAGGCCGTAGGTTGCGGTCTTGGTCATGCAGCTCCTCCCGGCGTTGCCGCCAGATGTTTCGACGTATCGTTCGACGCGGCGTCCCCGCCACCAGACCTCTCTACGGACGGAGAGGGCTCGAGGTTCCGGGTGATACTCTCCGGCGGCCAGCCAAGCGCGATCCGTGGCGCCCCGGGGAGACCGTTTCATGAGCCTGCAAGTCCGAGCCGCTCTCGCACTCCTTCTGCTCGTCGCTGCGCCACCGGCGTTCGCGACGGGCGACGGCTGGGTCGAGCGGATGGCTGCCGAGCACGCCGGCGACTCGCCCGAGGCGAGCCCGGCGGCCCGGGCCGAGCCGGCGGGCGAGGTCGCGGGTTCAGAGGTCGACTACGCTCGCATCGGCGATGCCGCCATCCGCGGCTACCTGGCCCGGCCGGCCGGCGACGGCCCGTTCCCGGGCATGATCGTCATCCACGAGTGGTGGGGGCTCAACGACAACATCCGGGCGATGGCCGATCGGCTCGCCGGCGAAGGCTACCAGGCGCTCGCCGTCGACCTGTACGAGGGTGGGGTGGCGACCGACCGAGACGGCGCGATGAGCCTGGTGCGCGCCGCGACGGCGCGGCCCGAGCGGCTCGAGGAGAACCTGCGCCAGGCGCGCGCCTACCTGGGCGACAACGGCGCCGGCCGGGTAGGCAGCATCGGATGGTGCTTCGGTGGCGGCTGGTCGCTGCGCACGGCGATGATCCTGGGGGACGGGCTCGATGCCGCGGTCGTCTACTACGGCCGGCTGGTCGCCGACCCGGCGGCGCTCGAGGCGATCCGCGCCCCGGTCCTCGGCCTCTTCGGCGAGCTCGACAGCGGCATCCCGGTGGCGAGCGTCCGCGAGTTCGAAACGGCGATGAAGGAGCTCGGCAAGCCGGTGTCGATTCACGTCTACCCCGACGCCGACCACGCCTTCGCCAACCCGTCGGGAACCCGCTACAACGAGTCCGCGGCCACCGACGCGTGGGCCAGGACTCTCGCCTTCCTCGAACACCACCTGCAGGGTCGACGCTAGCCCTCTAGCGCCAATAGTCCCCCGGCGTGTCGGGCCTCTCTTCGCCCTTCACCTGATCTCGACCGCCAGCTCCTTCGCCTCCGCCTCGGTATCGATGTCGCGCGCCAGCGACAGCCCCTCCAGCACCGGCACCCGGCCGGTGCGGTCGCGGTACTTCCGCCGGTGCGGCTCGTTGCCGAAGATCTGGTGCAGATGGGTCTCGACCTGGCGCTGGGTGAGCGAGCCCGTGCCCAGCCGGTGCGAAAGGAGCATGGCGTTGAACAGCACGATCGGGGTCAGCAGAGGCGGCTTGAAGCGCAGCAGGTTGGCCAGATCGCGCTTGACGAGAAAGAAGAACACGCCGCTCGTGATGTAGAGGAACCGGGTCATGACCGGGCGCGTTCGACTCCGGTAGGCGAGCTGGAACGACTTGTAGATCAGCGTCAGTCGGAGCGCCGACGGATCGACGAGCGCCAGGTGGCTCGGCAGAATCCGCACCGGCTCGCTCGCGCCGTCGGGGATGACCAGGTACTGCCGCTTGTGCGCCGAGGCGCCCAGCAGGCCGGGATCTTCGGGCACCCGGATCAACGGGAACCAGAAGTCGAGCGGCGCATGCCTGCGGTAGTCGTCGACCAGCGCCGCGAGCTCGTCCGGCTCCGGGATCACGTCGCAGGTGGTGAACATCGCCGCCCCGGGCGACAGCTTGGCGACCACCGATTCCATGGCCGCCTTGACGTTGCGGCCGAAATCGGCGTCGGTGTCGATGACCGTGGCCGGTCCGCGCTCGGGTCCGTAGCGATTGGCCGGTCCGGCGATGAAGATCGGGTCGAAACCGCCACACTGCCGAAAGCGCTCGATGATCACGTCGATCAGCGGCCGGCCGGCCAGCCGGATCTTGAGGCCCTTGGGTCCGTACAGGCGGTGCGACTCTTCGTCCGGAATCGTCTCCGCTTGCTTCGCGCTACCGGCGAGAATGATCAGCGGGATCTTCTCGGACTTGTGCTCCATGGGTCAGCGGACCTGAGGCGCAGAGTCTATCGGCGCGGCGGCCGGGCGGCAACGACTCAACGCCGCCGCTCGAACAGCAGGTGCGCCAGCTCCGGCAGGATCAGCTTCTCGAGCGCGAGCCGCACGCCGGCCCGGGAGCCCGGCAGCGCGAAGATCAGGGTGTCGTGGGCGAGGCCGGCGACGGCGCGGCTGAGCATCGCCGCCGACCCGATCTCTTCCCAGCTGAGCATCCGGAACAGCTCGCCGAAGCCGTCGAGGCGCTTGTCGAGGAAGCGCTCGACGACCTCGACGGTGCCGTCGCGCCGGGAGATGCCGGTGCCGCCTGTGGTCACGATCACCTCGACCTCGCCCGCGCGCACCCACTCGCCGATCACCCGCCCGATCTCGAGTGGCTCGTCCTTGACCAGCTCGCGGGCGACGATCCGGTGCCCGGCCGCCTCGAGCGACTCGACGATCAAGTCGCCGCCGCCGTCGGTCTCCCGGGTCCGGCTGTCGCTGACGGTCAGCACCCCGCAGCCGGCGGTCATCCCCGCGGCGGCCCCGCGGTGCTGGGTGGTGGCCTCGCTCATCTGGGGGTTCGATACTACCCGGCCGCTCCTTTGCTACCATCCTGCAATCCTTGAAGCGAGCCGCGCAGCAAGCCCTGATCGTCCTCGCCCTCCTTCTGTCGGCCGGAGCTCCCGGCTCGTTCGCCGAGGAGGCCGGCGACCTCGAGCGCACCGTCGTCGAGCTGCGCGACCGCGCGCTCGACGACCCCCTGGCGTACGAGCTCCTGCGCTCGCTGACCCTGGAAGTCGGCCACCGGCTAGCCGGGTCGCCGGGCGACCGGGCGGCGGTGGCCTGGGCCCAGCGCGAGCTGACCGGGCTCGGCTTCGAAAGGGTCCGCGCCGAGCCGGTGACCGTGCCCCATTGGGTGCGCGGCGAAGCGGCCGGCAGGATCCTCGCGCCGTATCCGCACGAGACCGTGCTGCTCGCCCTCGGCGGCAGCGTCGGCACGCCCGCGGGCGGCATCACCGCCGAGGTCGTCCGGGTGCCCGATCTCGAGGCCCTGGCGGAGCTGCCCGACCAGCGAGTGCGGGGCAAGATCGTCTTCATCGACCGGCCGACCGAGCGCACGCGCAGCGGCCGCGGCTACGGCGAGGCCGGCGTCGTGCGCCGCAACGGGCCCGCCGAGGCGGCCGCGAAAGGCGCCACCGCGGTGCTCATCCGCTCCATCGCCACCGGCAATCAACGCTTCGCCCACACCGGCTCCACCCGCTACCGGGACGACGTCCCCCGGATTCCGGCCGCGGCGCTCGCGATTCCAGACGCCGAGATCCTCGCCGCCCAGCTCGCCGGTGGCGCCGCGGTGCGCTTTCAGCTCGAGCTCGGCAGCCACTACCGCCCCGACGCCCAGTCGGCCAACGTCGTCGCCGAGGTCCGCGGCCGCGAGCGACCCGAGGAGATCGTGCTGCTCGGCGCCCATCTCGATTCGTGGGACGTCGGCACCGGCGCCCACGACGACGCCGCCGGCTGCGCGATCGCGATGGCGGCTGCCCGGCTGATCGCCGCCCTGCCGCGGCCGCCGCGCCGGACGATCCGGGTGGTGCTGTTCGCCAACGAGGAGTTCGGCCTGTCGGGCGCGCGCGCCTACGCCGAAGCCCACGCCGACGAGCTGCCGCGCCACCAGCTGGCGATCGAGTCGGACCTGGGCGGCGACCGGGTCTGGGCTTTTGCCACCCGCGTCGATCCGCGGGCGCTGCCGGAAGCCGAGCGCATCGCCGGCCTGATCGCGCCGCTCGGAATCGAGCCGCTCGGCAACGAGGCGCGCGGCGGCGCCGACCTGATCCCGCTGCGGCCGGCGCGGGTGCCGCTCGCCGATCTGCGGCAGGACGCCACCCGCTATTTCGACTACCACCACACGATCGACGACACCTTCGACAAGATCGATCCCGAGAGCCTGGCGCAGAACGTCGCGGCCTACGCGGCGGTCGCCTACTGGGCCGCCGAGACGCCGACCTCCTTCTTCCCCGCCCCGGAGGCACGGCGCGCCGGCGACGGCCGATGAGCGCCGGCCGCGGACTGGTCGTGGGCGCGGTCTCGGCGCTGCCGCTACTGGCCGCCTGTGCCGCCGACCGGCCGGCGCCGGGCCGCGCGCGGGGCACGACGCCGGAGTCGGTTCGCATCGCCGTCTTCAACATCCGCGAGCTCTCCACCGCCGGCCTCGAGAACGTCGATCCGGAAGGGACCGGGCGCGAGGCGAGCATCCGGGCCGCGGCGGAGATCGTCGGCCGCATCGCGCCCGACGTGCTGGTGGTCCAGGAGATCGATCACGACTATCGGAGCCCCGACGACCTGGCGGCGAACGCGCGCCGCCTGCGCGATTCCTACCTGCGCCATGCCGCCGGCGCGCCCGATTTTCCCCACCTCTACGCGGCGCCCTGCAACACCGGCATCCTGTCGGGCCACGATCTCAACCGCGACGGCCGCGTCGCGAGCGCGGCGGACGTCGGCAGCCGGGAGTACGGCGAGGACTGCTTCGGCTTCGGCCTCTATCCGGGCCAGTTCTCGATGGCGCTTCTCTCCCGGTTCCCGATCGACGCCGCGGCGGCCAGGACCTTCCGGAGCTTCCGCTGGCACGACCTGCCGGGCCATCACATCCCCGAGGGCTTCTACGAGCCGGCCGAGATCGAGGACCTCCGGCTGTCGAGCAAGTCGCACTGGGACGTGCCGGTCGAGATCGGCGACAAGCGTCTGCACCTCTGGATCAGCCACCCGACGCCGGCGCTGTTCGACGGCGACGAGGACCGAAACGGCCGTCGCAACTTCGACGAGATCGCCTTCTGGAAGGCCTACCTGGACGGCGAGCCCGGCCTCTACGACGATGCGGGCGTGGGCGGCGGCTATGCCGCCGGCGAGTCGTTCGTCGTCGTCGGCGACCTCAACTCCGATCCGCGCTCCGACAACGCCTTCTACGACGGCCGCCAGTCGATCGACGTTCTGCTCGCCGATCCGCGCATTCAGGACACGGCGCGCTTCTGCGTCGCCGGCGCCCTGCCCGAAAGCCCGAACGCAACGGCGGCGTTCGGCGGCGGCCTGCGGGTCGACTACCTTCTGCCCGCGGCCGACGTAGGAGTCACGGGGGGCGGCGTCTTCTGGCCGGAGCGCGCGGCCGATCCGGCCGGCCACCAGCTGGCCGAAGACGCCTCCGACCACCGGCTGGTGTGGATCGACATCGACCCGCGAACGCTGCGATGAGGGCCGCCACCGCGATCGTCCTGGCCTGGCTGGCGGTGGCGCCGCAGCTCGGCGCCGCGTCGGCGATCGGCAGCCTGGAGCTTCTCGGCCTGGCGACCATTCCGCCGGGCACCCGGTTCGCCGACGTCGAGGTCGGCGGCCTCTCCGGCATCACCTACGATCCGCAGCGCGACCGCTACTACGCGATCTCCGACGACTCGGGCTACCGCTCGCAGTCGCGCTTCTACACCCTGAAGATCGATCTCCGGAGCGGTCCGCCGGAGGTGGCGATCGACGGCGTCGCGATCTTCACCGACCGCAAGGGACGAGTGTTCGAAGAGGGGGTCATCGACGGCGAGGGGATCGCCCTCACGCCTCGCCGGACGCTGCTGATCTCGTCGGAGGGTTACGTCGAGCGCGGGGTGCCGCCGTCGATTCGCGAAGTCGATCTCGACGGCCGCGAGATCCGCCGGTACCGGATTCCGCGTCGATGGCTGCCCAAGAAGCGCCGGCCCCAGGGCGTGCGGCACAACCAGGCCTTCGAATCCCTGGCAGCGCTCCCCGGCGGGCGGGGCTTCGTCACCGCCACCGAGAATGCGCTCTTCCAGGACGGCCCGGAGACCGACGTCGGACAGGGCAGCCGGACGCGGATCTCACGCTTCAACTCGAGATCCGGCAAGCTCGAGGCGAGCTTCGTCTACGAGGTCGAGCCGGTCCACGCCCCGCCCACCCCCGACGACGGGTTCCGCACCAACGGCCTGGTCGAGCTGCTCGCCCTCGGCGATACCACCCTCTTGGCCCTCGAGCGCTCGTTCTCGCTCGGGGTCGGCAACTCGATTCGGCTCTTCCTGGTCTCGACCGCCGGTGCCGACGACGTCCGCCGCATCGCCAGCCTGGAGCGCATCGGCGACGTCGAGCCGGTGTCGAAGCGCCTGCTGATCGACCTCGCCGATCTCGATCTGGAGCTCGACAACGTCGAAGGGATGACCTTCGGCCCGACGCTCGCGGACGGTCGCCGGAGCCTGATCCTGGTCAGCGACGACAACTTCAGCTCGCGGCAGACGACCCAGCTCTTCGCGTTCGCGGTCGAGGCCGGCGCGACGCCGCCACCCGCGATCCAGGGCCGGGAGCACCGTTCGCCGCTCGAGGGCCGTTGGCTCGCCGAGGTGCGCGGCGTGGTGACCGCCGTCGATCGCGAGGGCGGGCGGCCCGGGTTCTGGATCCAGGATCCCGCGGGCGACGGCGACGAGGCGACCTCGGACGGCCTGTTCGTCTCGGCGGCGGGCCTCGAGCGAACGGTCGGCGTCGGCGATCTCGTCGCTGCCGGCGGCCGGGTGGTCGAGAGCGGGCGCCCCGGCGAGCTGCCGGTCACCCGGCTCGTCGCGCACCGCCTCGAGCTGTCGGCTCGGGGCGTGCCGCTGCCGGCCGCGGTCCGGCTCGGTCCCGGCGGCCGGCGGGTGCCCGCGACCGTCGACGACGACGGCCTCGCCTCGTTCGATCCCGAGACCGACGCGATCGACTTCTACGAGAGTCTCGAAGGGATGCGGGTCGAGATCGGGTCGGCGACCGTCTCCGGCCCGACCACCGGCTTCGGCACGCTCACGCTGGCCATCGACGGCGGCGCCGGCGCCCGCACCGCCCGGGGCGGCCTGCTGCTGACGGCCGACGATCCCAACGCCGAGCGCCTGACCATCGACGGCTCGCTCACCGGAGGGGCGCCGGAGGTCGAGGTCGGCCAGCGGCTGGCGGCACCGCTCGCCGGAGTGCTCGACTACGCGTTCGGCGGCTACCGGCTGCTGGCCACCCACGAACCGAATTTCACGGCCGCCCCGAGTCCCGCTGCGCGCGGCGGCGCGACCGCCGCGGCGCCCGGCCGGTTCACGGTGGCGACCTACAACGTTTGGAACCTCGATCCGACCGACGCTCCGGAGCGCTTCTCGGCCCTCGGTGGCCAGCTCGCCGCCGCGCGGCCCGACCTGGTCGCGCTCCAGGAGATCCAGGACGACAGCGGCCCGCTGGACGACGGCGCCGTTGCCGCCACGGCGACGCTCGCCAAGCTGGTCGAAGCCGTCCGGGCGCAGGGCGGGCCGAGCTACGCGTTCGCTCAGATCGATCCGGAGAACAACGCCGACGGCGGCGCTCCCGGCGGCAACATCCGGGTCGCGTTTCTCTACGACCGGGCCCGCGTGAGCCTGGTCACGAGCGGCTCGAAGCTCGGAGCGGACAACCCGCGGCGCCTGTTCGAGTCGAGCCCGGCGTTTCGCGCCGATGCCGCGACCGGCTTCGAGGCGACACGCAAGCCGCTGGCCGCCGAGTTCGAGCTCGATGGCCGCCGGATCGTGGCGATCAACGTCCACCTCAAATCGAAGCGCGGCGACGACGCCGTCTTCGGCGCCCGCCAGCCGCCGGAGCCGCGCACCGAGCCGCAGCGCGCCGCCCAGGCGGGCGAGCTCGGCGGATTCGCCGGCTCCCTGATGGCGAGCGACCCCGAGGCGCTGCTCCTGGTCCTCGGCGATTTCAACGAGCACGAGTTCCGGCCCCCCATGCGGCTGCTCGCCGAGAGCGGTCTGATCAATCTCGTCGAGCGCGTGGCGCAGCCGGAGCGCTACACCTACAACTTCGAGGGCAACTCCCAGGCGATCGACCACATCCTGGTCTCGCCGGCCCTGGCCGAGCTCTGCTCGGCGGTCGAGATCCTGCACCTGAACGCCGACTATCCGTCATCGAGGCGGTCGAGCGATCACGACGCCGTCCTCGCGCGCTTCGAGATTGCCCTCCGCTAAGATGGCCGGACCCTCCGGTCCGGGGGACACCCAAGCGAATCCGGGCGGCGAGCCCGCCCTTCTATCCCTTTTTCCCGAGGAGAAGTCTCATGAGCATGATCAAGGAGTTCAAGGAGTTCGCGGTCAAGGGCAACGCCATCGACATGGCCGTCGGCATCATCATCGGCGGCGCGTTCGGCAAGATCGTCGCCTCGCTGGTCAACGACGTGCTGATGCCGCCGGTCGGGCAGCTGCTCGGTGGCGTCGACTTCACCAACCTCTTCTACACCCTGGGCGGCGCCAGCTACGACACCCTGGCCGCCGCCGAGGAGGCGGGCGCCGCGGTGGTCAAGTACGGCGCCTTCTTCCAGACGGTGGTCGACTTCCTGATCATCGCGTTCGCCATCTTCATGATGGTCAAGGGCATGAACAAGATGCGCAAGAAGGAGGAGGAGGCCCCGGCCGCCCCGCCCAAGCCGAGCGCCGAGGTCCAGCTCCTGACCGAGATCCGCGACTCGCTCCAGAAGGGCTAGCCCGGGAACCGGCTCGTAGGGTCTCGGGGGAGAGGTGCCCCGCCCGGGGGACGGCTCCCTTCTATTGGCCTGTCGTGGGAGCGGTCGCCTCGGCTGCGGCTGCGCTCGGACCACTCGAGGCCTCCGGAGGCGGTGCCAGCGCTTGCCTGGAACGCCCCCGGACGGGGCACCTCTCCCCCGAGACCCTACGAGCCTACCGATAGGTGAGACCGAGCGGGCTGTAAAGCCCCGTTGCGGGGACAGGCACCGCGGTCCTGTCCCCCCGGGGCCCGTCCCCTTATCACCAACCGGTAGGCGGGCGGGCCTCTGGGGCGGAGGTCACCCCCCCGGGGGCGTTCCAGGCAAGCGCTGGTAGAGCCTCCGGAGGCCACCGGGGGTCCGAGCGCAGCCGCAGCCGAGGCGACCGCTTCCCACCGCGTGCCAATAGAAGGGAG
>JBFGLX010000016.1:0-22380 GCA_041575955.1 Thermoanaerobaculia bacterium | reverse complement strand
TCGGCAACCAGCTGCTCATCTGGCCGGCCGAGCAGACGCTCGGCGACCTGGGCACGCCGCGGCTCAACCAGCGGGCGGCGCTCTTCGCCGAGAAGGCGTTCGCGAGCTTCGAGTCGAAGCGCCGCACGGTCGAGCACCAGGACGAGCAGATCGAGATCTTCTTCGACGTCTATCCGCCACCGGAGAAGCTGGTGATCGTCGGCGCCGTGCACGTCGCTATCCAGCTGATCGAGTTCGCCCGGCTGCTCGGGTTTCGGACGATCGTGATCGACCCGCGGACGCGCTTTGCGACCCCCGAGCGCTTCGCAGCCGCGGACGAGCTGATCGCCAGATGGCCGGAGGAGGCGCTGGCCGGCGTTGCGATCAACGAATCGACCTACTTCGTCACCCTGAGCCACGATTTCAAGATCGACCTGCCGGCGCTCGAGATCGCTCTCGCCAGCCCGGCGCGCTACATCGGCGCCCTGGGCTCGACCCGGACGCACCAGAAGCGGGTCGCGGAGCTCCTCGAGCGCGGTCTCTCCGAAGAGCAGATCGCCCGCATCCGCGCCCCGATCGGCCTCGATCTCGGCGGCCGGCGCGCCGAGGAGATCGCCCTCGCCATCGCCGCCCAGATCCTCGCCGCCCGCCACGGCCGCCAGCTCTGAAGACTCCCGGTGAGCAAGCCAACCTCCCAAGAATCGAATCCCGGGAGGGGGCGTCCCTCTCCCCCCGCGAGGGCGGGAGAGGGATTCGGGTACCGGGCGGGCGGGGAGGGTGAGGGGGGCGATCCGATCAAACTGGCGTCCCTCCCGTCCCCCGCGAGGGCGGGAGAGGAATTCGGGTACCGGGCGGGCGGGGAGGGTGAGGGGGGTGACCCGATCGCGACCGGCGTCGTTCTCGCCGCCGGCCCCTCTCTACGCTTCCTCGACGCCGCCTCCGAAGACCCCTGCCTGCACACCATCAAGCAGCTCCTCGAGCTCGACGGCGAGCCGCTCGTCCGGCGCGCGGCGCGCGCGGCCCTGGACTCGCGCCTGGGCCAGGTGCTGGTGATCGTCGGCTGCCGCGCCGAGGCGGTCTCCGAGCGGGTGGGAGATCTGCCGGTCGAGATCGTGACGAACCCCGACTTCGAGGAGGGCCAGAGCTCGTCCGTCCGAGCCGCCCTGCCGCGCATCGATCCGCGGGCCGGCGCGGCGATGTTCATCCCGTGCGATCAGCCCTTTCTGGACGGCGGCACGATCGACCGCATCCTGGCGCGCCACGAAGCGACCGGGGCGGCGATCGTCGTGCCGGTCGCCGAGGGGAGGCGCGGCGCTCCGGTTCTGTTCGCTCGACCGCTGTTCGCCGAGCTGGGCAGGATCGTGGGCGACGCCGGCGGGCGGCAGCTCTTCGAGCGCCACCGGGCGAGCGTTGTCGAAGTCGAGCTGCCGAGCGAGCTGCCGCTCCAGGACATCGATACGCCGGCCGACTTCCGGCGGCTGGTCCGGCACGCTTTCTAGCGGCGCCGCAGCTTCTGATCGAGCGACAGCCGCCCTGGCCCGGTCAGCAGCAGAACGAGGTAGCCGACCAGATAGAGGAACGCCTTTTCTTTGGTCGGGAAGGGATCGCTCCCGTGCACGATGAAGGTGGCGACCGAGAACAGGATGAGCATCGGCACCGTGGCCAGGCGCGTCATGAAGCCGATCGCGATCGCGATCGCGCAGAAGAACTCGGCGAAGGTCGCCAGCCCGAGGCTGAGCCCGGCGCCGAGGCCCAGGGGGTCGCCGAACTTGAAGTTGCCCTCGAACACCCTCATCAGCTTGCCGTAGCCGTGGGCGTAGATCAGCGCAAAGCCGAGACCGAGTCGCAGCAGCAGCAGGCCGAGATCGCGGAAGCCGCCGTCTCCGCCGGGGTCGAAAAATCTCTTCAAGACGCTCATCCAAGCTCCTCTAGGGTAAGTCTGGCTGCCCTGTCTTCGAGCGCGTAGCGTACAACGTCGGCTACGTCGATGAGCAGCGACAGCCCATCGCCCCTCAGACCAGCTCGAAGCGGGTGACGATCTCGACGCAATCGCGGATCGTGCGCGCCACCGGACAGTGGTCGGCGTGGAACGAGTGCACGCGGGCGATGGTGTCGCGCTTCTCCTCCGGCGCTTTCAGGCGGTAGACCGCCTCGATCCGATCGATCTTCAGCACCGTGCCGTCCTTGATCACGTCCCCGGTGACCTCGGTGACCAGGTCGCCTTCCTCGAGCTCGATGCCGCGCGCTTCCAGCGCTCCGGCGAAGGTGCCGGTCAGTCAGCCACCGGCGGCGGCGACGACGTAGTCGAGGGTGGTCGCGTGCGGCGGGAAGCGGTCGGGATCGACGCCGTAGTGCTCGGCGATCTCGGAGTGGACGCCGAACGTCACCGGCTGCTCCTCGGCCGGTAGATGAGCCCTGCGGAGCGGGCCGCGGAGGCGCTCGATGCGCACATGGGAAACGTAGGCGGTGTCTTGAATCATGCCGACAGCTTACTCAACCCGAGGGCTCGACCGGAGCCGATGCTAGACTCGCGACGGACCGTGATCTATCTCCAGGACCGGGTTGTCGAGAAGCGCGGCTACCTCTGTTTCGACTGAGGCCGGTTTCGGTCCGCACACCGGAATGAGCGCCCTGGCGACTCTCGAGAGCCTCGAGGCGGAGGCGCACATCTGGCTCACCGGCCCCGCCGAGCCCGAAGCCGTGGGCCGCTATGAGCCGCTGCTGGCCCCCGAAGAGCTAGCGCAGTACCGGCGCTTCAGGGTGGAGCCGCCTCGGCGCCTCTACCTGGCCGCCCGCGCGCTCGCCCGCAGCGCTCTGTCGCTCTACGCACCGGACGTCGGGCCGGACCAGTGGCGCTTCAGTCTCAACCGGCACGGACGCCCCGAGATCGACGGGCCGGCCGGCCGGCCGCCTCTGCGCTTCAACCTCTCGCACACCGACGGCCTGGTCGCTTGCCTGGTGACGCTGGAGCTGGACGCGGGGGTCGACGTCGAGCAGATCGAGCGCCGCGTCAATCTCGTGGGCGTGGCCAGGCACAGCTTCTCGGAGCTCGAGGCGGGCGAGGTCCAACGGCGCCGCGGACGCGATCGTCGAGAGCGCTTCTTCCACTACTGGACCCTCAAGGAGGCCTACATCAAGGCTCGCGGCATGGGCCTGGCCCTGCCGCTACGCCGGTTTTCGTACACCTTTCCCCGCCCCGGAGCGGTGGCCGTCCGCTTCGAGCCGGAGGTCGGCGATCGAGAGCGGGAGTGGCAGCTCGCCCTCTATCAGCCGTCGCCGCTGCACTACCTGGCGGCGGCGATCCGCCGCGGCGACGCGCCCGACCTCGAGATCGTCGTCCGCCAGTCCACCCCGCTCGCCACCGAGGCCGTGGAGATCGCGCCGACCCGGCTGGTCGCTTCGGCGCCCGGCTGATCGCCACCCGATGACCGCGACCACGGGCATACCGATCGTTCGGCGCGCCGCGCGCTTCCCCGAGCGGACGGCGATCGTGGCCCACGACGGCTCGTTCCCGTACTCGCGGCTGCTCGACGCCTCCTCGACGGCGGCCTCGCACCTGCTGGACGGCGCCACCGACCTGGCCGGCGCCCGCGTCGCCTTCCTGGTCCGGCCGAGCTTCGCCCACGTCGTCAGCCAGTGGGCCGCCTGGCGCGCCGGCGGCATCGCGGTGCCGCTCTGCCTGGCCCATCCGCCGCCCGAGCTCGACTACGTGATCGGCGACTCGGGGGCCGAGATCCTGGTCGTCGAGCCGGAGCTCGCCGAGCGGCTCGAGCGCATCGCCGAGGAGCGCCGTCTCCGCCTGCTCTCGACCGCCGATCTTCTCGCCGCGCCGGCAGGGGCGGCGCTGCCCAACGTCGATCCCGAGCGCGGCGCGCTGATCATCTACACCAGCGGCACGACCAGCCGCCCGAAGGGCGCCCTCACCTCGCACGCGAACATCGCCGCCCAGGTCGAGAGCCTGGTCGCCGCCTGGGAGTGGCGGGCCGACGATCGGATTCTTCTCGTCCTGCCGCTCCACCACGTGCACGGCGTGGTCAACGTGCTCGGCTGCGCGCTCTGGTCGGGAGCGACCTGCGAGATGCTGCCCTCGTTCGACGCCGAGGCGACCTGGCGGCGCATCGCGCGCGGCGGCCTGACCCTGTTCATGGCGGTGCCGACGATCTACGCCAAGCTGATCGCGGCCTGGGAGAGCCAGCCCGCCGACCGGCGCCGCGAGCTCACCGCCGCCTGCCGGAAGCTCCGACTGATGGTCTCCGGCTCCGCGGCGCTGCCGATCGGCACTCTCGAGCGCTGGCGAGAGATCTCCGGCCACACCCTGCTCGAGCGCTACGGCATGACCGAGATCGGCATGGCGCTGTCGAACCCGCTCCACGGCGAGCGCCGGCCGGGACACGTCGGCGCACCGCTGCCTGGCGTCGAGGTCCGCCGGCTCGACGACGCCGGACGGCCCGCCGCGGACTCGACGCCGGCGGAGATCCAGGTGCGGGGGCCGAGCGTCTTCCGCGAGTACTGGGGCAAGCCGGAAGCGACGGCGGCGGCGTTCGAGGACGGCTGGTTTCGGACCGGCGACGTGGCGGTGGTCGAGGACGGCTCCTACCGGCTGCTCGGCCGCCAGAGCGTCGACATCATCAAGACCGGCGGCTACAAGGTCTCGGCGCTGGAGATCGAAGAGCAGCTGCGCGAGCACCCGGCGATCGCCGACTGCGCGGTGGTCGGAGTGCCGGACGAGGAATGGGGCGAGCGGGTCGGCGCCGCCTTGGTGCTGCTGGACAAACGAGCACTCACCCTCGACGAGCTGCGCGCCTGGTGCAAGGAGCGGCTGGCGAGCTACAAGGCGCCGAGCCGCCTCGTGGTCGTCGACGAGCTGCCGCGCAACGTACTGGGCAAGGTCACCAAGCCAGCGGTCGCGCGGTTGTTCTGATTCCGCCTGCTCCTCCCCGGCGCCGCTGTCGCCGGTCTGACGGGTCGATGCGGCGAACGGCAGATCTCTTTAGACTGGGCCGATGCGTTTGAGCGTCGCGGAGGGCGGGCCCGAGCTCGAGGTCCGGATCGAGCCGGCCAGGACCGGTGGCGGCGAGTCGCCGGTCACCGTCCTCTACCTGCACGGCTTCGGCTCGCGTCAGGACGGCGAGAAGGCCGACTACTTCAGGACGCGGGCGACCGCCGCCGGCCTCGGCTTCTGGTCGTTCGACTTCCAGGGCCACGGCGGCTCGGGCGGCGGCATGCGCCGGCTCACGCTATCGAGAAACCTCGCCGACATCGAGTGCGTTCAGCGGGAGATGCGCGCACGTGGCTGCGACCGGATCGTCGTCATCGGCTCGTCGCTGGGCGCTCTCTCGGGGCTTTGGCACTCGGTGCGGCATCCCGACGGCATCGAGGCCGGCCTCTACATCGCCCCCGCCCTCGGCCTGGAGGAGGCGTTCCGGAGCTGGGCGGGAGACGACGGCCTCGCGCGCTGGGAGCGCGACGGTCTCTACACGATCACCAGCGAGCTCGGCACCTGGGACCTGGGCTGGGGATTCGTCGAGGACCTGCGCCGCTACTCGAACGCCGACCTGGCGTCGCGGCTGGTCACTCCTTCGCTCCTCCTGCAGGGCAAGCTCGACGATCAAGTGGCCTGGCGCGACGTCGTGGAGCTGGCGACCCGCTGCGGGGGTAACGGCGTCGAGCTTCATCTGTTCGCCGATGGCGATCACCGCCTGGTCGATCGCAAGGAGCGCCTGTGGGACCTGATGAGCGGCTTCCTGCGAGCGCGCGGACTGCTGGCCTGAGGTCACCGCTCAACGCCCCCCGACCACCCGGTCCCGGCCGGTCCTCTTGCCCTCGTAGAGTCGCCGGTCCGCCAGCTCGATCAGCTCGCTGGCCGTCGTCGCCTCCTTCGGGAAAGTGGCCACGCCCACGGTGACCGTGACTTTGCCGTCGGCCAGGGGCGGCTTCGCCGCGCGCACCGCCTGCGCCAGGCCCTTGCGAATCCTGCCGGCGAGCTGCCGGGCGGCCGGACCGGCGGCGTGCGGCAGGATGACGGCGAACTCCTCGCCGCCGTAGCGGCAGGCGACGTCGGCCGAGCGCAGCGAATCGGCCAGGGCCCGGGCGAAGGTCTTCAGCACCCGGTCGCCCTCCTGATGCCCGAACCGGTCGTTGATGCCCTTGAAGTGGTCGAGGTCGGCGAGCAGCAGGCTGGTGGGCAGTCCGGAGCGGTTCGATCGCGCCAGCTCCAGCGGCAGGACTTCGTCGAAGAAGCCGCGGTTGAACAGGCCGGTGAGCGGGTCCCTGGCCACCAGCGCCCGCATGCGCTCGTACTTCTGCCGGAAGCTGAGAATCTGGAAGATGCTGCGAGGACCGGGCTCGGCCTCGTCGGTGACTCGGCGGAGGTGGTGAGTGAAGAAGTAGCGGTAGACCGAGATCGCGGCGGTGAAGAAGACCGCGGCGACCAGCTTGCCCAGGATGCTCGCGGCCAGAATCGAACGGTACTCCGGCTGGCCGTAGAAGCTGCCGGTCACGAAGATCACGCTGTCGATCACCAGCACCACCGCCATGGCGCTGAAGACCCGCAGGAAGGTGCTCCGCGGCAGAATCCGGCTGACGGCCTCGAAGGCGATGATGATCAGAAAGACGTCCAGGATCAGGGTCCCGGTGCCGAGCAGGATCACCCTCGAGTTCTGGACGAAGAGCTCGCGCGGAAGGCCGAGCAGATTGCGCGCCAGCGGGCTGTCGAGATGCAGGCCGAAGATCGGCGACAGCAGGCTCAGCGTCAGGTTGGCGCCCACCAGCCCGTAGATGAGCCCGCGCGTGCGAACCGCGTCTTCCTGCAGGTAGACCACCAGGACAACGAACAGCGTCGAGGTGAAGAGCACCGCCGATCCCGGACTGATCACGATACCCGGCGACACTTCGACGTAGACCGACAGCGCCAGCACGACCTGCAGGTACTGGAAGGTGCCGACCGCCACGAAGAGCGGCGTCAGGCCCACCCGGGTCCGCAGCTGGAAGAGAGCCAGCAGCAGGCCCGCGACCAGCAGCGCCTCGAGCGCCAGGTAGCCGATCTGGATCAAGCCCGGATGGATGGCGCCCATCACTCGGCCCGCCAACTGCGGAGCTCGAAGCCGAGCTGCCGGCGGAGCAGCCGCGGCTCCAGGTCGGTCAGCCGCACCTCGATCGAGTCGCGCCGCGGGCGGAACCTCTCGGTGAGAAAGGCTCGCTCCGGCCCGCTGATCACCACCCGGACGGTGTCGAGCTCGCCGCCGTCGACGCTCACTCCGAGGCGCGGCTGCCGCGCATCGACCGCCGCGGTGGGCACCGAGACCTCGAGCGAGACGACGGTGCCGGGGGGGACCGACTCGGGCAGCGCGAAGCTGAAGCAGTTCTTCCCCGGCCGGCAGCGCCCGCGGTATTCGAGCCTGCCGGCCGCGCCCCGCCGCAGGCGATGGATCAAGGCCACCGCGGCCGCTCCGCGCGCCTCGAACAGCCGTGGCTCGATGAACCGGCGGCCCGCCTCGCCGACCCGCTCCAGGCGCCGCCGATAGAAGTCGCCGTGCTCGCCGTCGAGGCGTTCCGCAGGGAAGATCTCGGCGTCGGCGAGGTCGAGACGCTCGTGCGGTACCGCGCTCAGGTCGCCGATCGACCGAAAGCCGGGATGCTTGCGGTTCAGCTCCTCGCGCCCCTCCCACTCCGGCAGCGTCTCGACGTCCGGCTCCAGGTAGAAGAACCGGCCGGCCGGCGCTCGCCGCTCGTCGGCCACGGCCAGACGCGCCAGGTCGATCGCCGCCGGCACCAGGCTTCGATAGACGTAGAGGAGGCCGGGCGCCACCAGAACGGCGAGCGCGCCCGCGACCAGGGCGGCGCCGAGCATCGTGGCCCCGGATCTCGGCAGCTTCGGCCTCGAGAGTGCCCAGCCGCGCCAGGCCGGCCACGCCGCCAGGATGCAGGTGAACGGCAGCACCGGCAGGAAGTTGTTGCCCTTGAAGTAGGGCGTCGCGATAGTGTAGGCGGCGGTGAAGACGACGGGGAAGACGAGCAGCATGGCCCAATAGGCCCGGTCCAGCCGCTCGGCCCGGACGGCGACCAGCCGGGCGCCGAGCACGATCGCGCCGATCACCACCAGGACCCCCACGATCGGACCGTGCACGTAGCCGTCGAAGAGGTAGCGGACGGCCTGAGCCGGGATCGGACCGGTGCCCTCCGACCAGCCGGCGCGCATCTCGTAGTCGCGCTGCAGTCCGCTCAGGAAGCTCAGGTACCAGCGGCCGTACGGGTTCATCGCCAGGAAGGCGACGAGGCTGACCACGGCCGCGACCGCCAGCAGGGACAGCCGGCGCATCACGCCGGCGCCCCCGGCGGCCAGGGCGCCGACCGCCAGGGAGACCGCCACCACCCCTCCGGTGAGCTTGGCGGAGAGCGCCAGCGCGATGCCGAGACCCGCCGCGGCATAGCCCCGGATCGTGCCGGCGCGGACGGCCCCCAGGCACCAGTGCAGCGCCAGCACCACGGTCAGAACGACCAGCGCATCGGGCTTGAACTTGCCCGAGGCGTGGATATGCCACGGCAGGAAGGTGAGCGCCAGTGTCGCCAGCAGCGCGACCTTCTCGTCGAAGATCCGGCGCGCCGCCAGGAACAGCACCCAGAGCGAAGCGACCCCGTAGACCACCGAGAGCAGACGGCAGAGCAGGTAGGCGGTCGGCGTGAAGCCGCCGGGACCGCGAATAGCGAAGGCATCGCTACCGGTCAGACGGTGGAGCGCCTCGCTCGCCGCCAGCAGCCCCGCCTGCGGCCAGGAGACCAGCGGCGACGGGTAGTAGACCTTCGCCGGGCGCAGCGAGCCGGTGTCGAGAATCGACTCGACGTTCTCGAAGTTGTAGCGCTCGTCCCAGAAGCGGTTCTCGTCCAGCCCGTAGGCCGCGTACCAGACGCGCAGCGCGGCGCCGACAACGAGAATCGAGACCAGCAGGAGCTTCGGCGACAGTATCCGCAACCCGACCCCTTCCGCTCGATCGTCCCTCAGCGACTCCGCCGGCGGCGGAGAGTCGAGTTAACTCTCACCGAATTCTCAGAAGCTCTTGAAGAACTGGGCGGCGACGAAAAACTTGATCTGCTCGCGCTGCTCTTCGGTCAGGCCGATGAACCGGATGCCCATGCCGACGGTCGGCTGCCGCCAGACCACCACGGCTTTGCCGACGATCGGCTCGCCGGCGTCCGGGAGGGTGAGCTTGAACTTGATCTCGTCGCCCTCCCGGTGGGGGTTCGGGGTCTCGACGAAAGCGCCGCCCTCGCTGATGTCCTCCACCCGCACCCGGCTGGAGAACGACTCGTAGGAGTACTCGAGCTCGAGGACCGCTTCGGCGCGAACGTGCTCGCGCCCGTCTTCGCTCATCCCGCCGCCGCCTTGCCGGCGGCCCGCACCAGCTCCCACAGGCGGCTCGGCGTCAGCGGAATCTCGAGGATCTCCAGGCCGTCCACGCCGAGGGCGTCTTCGACCGCCTGGGCGAACAGCGGCCCGACCGGGATGGCGCCCGCCTCGCCGGCGCCCTTGACGCCCAGCGGGTTGAGAGGCGAAGCGGTCTCCTCGTGGCCGATCTCGATATTCGGCACGTCGAGCGCGGTCGGCAGCAGATAGTCCATGAACGAAGCGTTCTGGAGCTGACCGCCGTCGTCGAACACCAGCTGCTCGTAGAAGGCGTTGCCGATGCCCTGGGCGACGCCGCCGTGGATCTGGCCGTCCAGGATCAGCGGATTGATCACCCGGCCGCAGTCGTGCACGACGACGTAGCGGCGGATCGCGACCTGGAGCGTCTCCCGATCCACCTCGACGATCATCGCGTGCACGCCCGCCGCGGTGGCGCCGCGCTCGGGTCCGAAGTAGTTGGTCGCCTCGAGCCCCGGCTCGGTGCCCGGCTTGACCGCGCCGCGCATCGGGTTCGCGCGCACGGCGAGCTCGCCCAGCGGGATCGACCTCTGGGGCACACCCTTGACCCGCACCGCGCCGTCGACGAGCTCCAGGTCGTCGGCGGCCACCTCGAGCTCGTCGCTCGCCATCTTGACGATCTTGGCGCGCACGTCGCGCGCCGCCTCGTTGATGGCGTTGCCCGCGACCACCGCGCCGCGGCTGGCGAAGGTGCCGGCGCCCCAGTGGAACTGATCGGTGTCGCCGGTGACCACGTCGATCCGGCCGACGTCGACCCCGAGCTGCTCGGCGACGATCTGCGCGAACGAGGTGAAGTGCCCCTGGCCCTGGGTGCCGACCCCGGTGACCACGCTGACCCGGCCACTCGCCTGGACCTGCACCCGCGCGCCCTCGTAGGGGCCGATGCCGGTCCCTTCGACGTACGCCACCAAACCGAGCCCGACCGCCTTGCCCTCGGCTTTCAGACGCGGCTGCTCGGTGCCCAGGAAATCGTCGTAGCCGATCATCGCCTTGGCCTTCTCCAGCACCGGCTCGTAGTTGCCGCTGTCGTAGACCAGGGGCGCGAAATCCTGGTAGATGATCTCGTTGTCGTAGGGGAAGGCGTCGGTGGCGATGAAGTTGCGCCGGCGGATCTCCGCCCGGTCGACGCCGAGCTCGCGGGCGGCGAAGTCGAGCAGCCGCTCGAGCACGAACACGCCGTGCTGCCGGCCGGCGCCCCGGTAGGGCGTCACGATCGGCTTGGTGGTGAAGACCGCCGTGAACTCGGTGTAGTAGTTCGGCACGTCGTACGGGCCGAGCAGCGTGCACTGGCTGTTGATCGGGACCGTCAGGCCGTACGGGTTGTAGGCGCCGGTGTCGTGCAGGAAGACGTCCCTGACCCCGAGGATCCGGCCGTCCGCCGCCAGCGCGATCTCGGCGTCGTGGGTCTGGCCGCGCTCCTGGGTGGTGGCGTAGAAGTTCTCCTCGCGGTCCTCGATCCACTTGACCGGCCGCTCGAGCCGCCGGCTCGCCCAGGGGACCAGCACCTCCTCCTGGTAGAACATCATGATCTTGGGGCCGAAGCCGCCGCCGATGAACGGCGCGATCACCCGCACCTGGCTCTCGGACAGACCGAGCATCGCCGCCAGCCCGTTGCGGATCGGGATCGGCGCCTGGGTGGTGTCCCAGACCGTGAGGCGCTGGGTGCGGTCGTTCCAGTCGGCGACCACGCCGCGGTTCTCCATCGCCGCGGCCGCGCCGTGGTCGTAGAGCAGCCGGCGCGCCAGCACCAGATCGGCGCCGGCCCGGGCGGCTGCGTAGTCGCCCTTCTCCTGGATGACGTGGGCGGCGACGTTCGAGTCGAGATCGTCGTGGACCAGCGCCGCGCCCGCGGCCAGCGCCGCCTCCAGGTCGACCACGGGCTCGAGCGGCTCGCAGTCGACGAAGACCTCGCCGGCCGCGTCCTCCGCGACGTAGCGGCTCTCGGCCACGACCATCGCCACCGGCTCGCCGACGAACTTGACCTTGCCTTTCGCCAGCGGCACCTGGGTGCGCTGGTGGAACTCGCAGCGCTCGATCGGCGGCGGCTGCACCAGCAGCGGACCGGGCTGCCAGTAGTCGCCGAGGTCCTCGGCAGTGTAGACCGCGACCACGCCCTCGCGGGCGCTCGCGGCGGCGGTGTCGATCGAGCGGATGCGCGCGTGGGCGTGCTGGCTGCGCACGAACGCCACGTGCAGCATGCCGGGCAGGTGCACGTCGTCGACGTAGAGCGCCCGCCCGGTCAGCAGCCGCGGGTCTTCGTTGCGTTTGATGCGCTCGCCGAAGAATTGGGTGGTCATCTGGGAATCAGCCGGGTCGCGAGCATTCTATCCGCCATCGCGGCGGCAGCTCACTCGAGGCCGACCCAGGCGACCCGCTCGCCGTCGCGCCGCAGGACGACGGTGACCTCCGCTCCGCGCGTCCGGCAGACCAGGAGCTCCGGCGTGCGGACGAAGCGGCGGTGGGATCCCACACTCTACCGGGTATCCACCCCGCCGCGAGCCGCCGGCGGCCGGGCGCTCCGCCGCGAGGCGCAAGCCCTCCTCGAATCGCAGAGACGGCCACCAGATCTCGCCGGCCCAGCCTTCAGCTTCTACCGAGCTCGCGGTAGAGCCTCTTCATCAGCTGGATCTGCCCGACGTGGTAGCTGTCGTGCATCGCGATGCCGTAGACGAGATCCGCGAAGCGATAGGCGCGCGGGCCGGGAGCGCCCTCGTCGAGCCGCCGCGGATCGAAAGCGGCGACGGCCTCGACCAGCTTCTCGTGCTCGTCGCGCAGGAGCGCGCGGTCCGCCTTCCAGGCCGCCTCGCCGGCCGGGTCGGGCACCCGCGGCCAGTTGGAGGGAGCGCGCGGAAAGCCGCCCTTCGGCGCGTCTTCGAGGTTCCGGCGCACCGCGTACTTCCAGTAGGCGATGTGGAGCACGAGCTCCCAGATGCTGTGCCGGTCGGGGGCCGGTTTCCACGCCGCCTGCTCGGCACCAACGCCGCGCAGGCAGCCGAGCGGCGTGGCGCCACCGGCCCACGGCGGCTTGCCGGGAGGCGGCGCCAGCAGGTGGAGCGCTTCGTCGAGTCGCGGGTCGCGCATTCAGGTATTCTCGCTGACGAATCCTACTCCGCCGCGCGGCGGCCCGAGACCGGAAGACCGATCGCGCCGCGCGCCCGTACACTCCAGGAACGGCTCGGCGTTCCAGCCGAAGGAGGTCGATATGAAGAGGGCGCTACCGATCCACATCGCGATCTCGATCGCTTCCCTGGCCGCGGCGGGCTGGGCGGCGACCGGGCCGGAAACGTCCCTGGCGCTCATCGAGTCGATGGCCGAGGCCCACGGCGGCCTCGAGCGCTGGCGGAGCGCTCCGACCGTGAGCTGGACCGACGTCTGGTCCGGGCCCGACGGCGAGCCCGGCCCGCCGAGCCGCATCATCGTCGAGCAGGGCCCGCGCCGCGCCCTGATCGAGGTCGGCGACGGGATGGAGATGGCCTGGGACGGGGAGAAGGCGTGGGGACGGAACTGGAACGCGCCCTACCCGCCGCGCTTCTACGCGCTCTTGAACTACTACTTCCTGAACCTGCCCTGGGTAGCGCACGATCCCGGCGTGGTCCTGTCCGAGCCCGGCACCGCCCGGCTCGCGGACGACCCGGTCGACTACCGGACGATCCGCATGACCTTCGAGGCCGGCGTCGGCGACACGCCCGACGACTACTACGTCCTCTATATCCACCCCGAGACCCACCGCCTGCGCGCCAACGAGTACATCGTCACCTACCGCTCGCTCCTGCCCGAGGGCGTGGCGCACACGCCGCCCCACATCCTGGTCTACGACGAGTACGCGTCGGTCGACGGCCTGCTCGTGCCGACGCGCTTCACGGTCTACGAAGACGGGGCGCTCTACGCCGCGTGCGAGATCTCCGACTGGTCGTTCTCGAAGCCGTTCGACGCGGCCCGCCTGGCCATGCCCGCGGACGCGGTCGTCGACGAGTCGGTGCCCTGACGACGGGCCTTGCCCGGCTGCAGCGGTCGACGCCCGGTCGACCGCTCAGGGCGCGATGCTCACCGCGGTGCCGCTCACCTCGATGCCGCCGTCCACCGGGATCGACACGAACAGAGTGCTGGGCCGGCCCATGTCGTGGCCCTGGTGGATCGTGATCTCGCCCGGCGGCTCGATCCAGCCGCGCGCTCGCAGGTAGCCGCCGAGCGCCGCGGCCGCGGCCCCGGTGGCCGGATCCTCGACCACTCCGCCGATCGGGAAGGGATCCCGGGCGTGGAACGTCGCCTCGTCTTCTCGCCAGATCAGCTGCAGGGTGGTCAGATCGTGCTCGCGCGCGAGCGCGAGCAGCTGGTCGAAGTCGTAATCGAGCCGCGCCAGCACGCTGCGCGCGGCCACCGCGATGACCAGATGCCAGGCGCCGGCGTAGGCGACTCCCGGCTCGAGGCTCGAATCGAGCTCGCCACGCGACCAGCCCAGCAGCCCGAGCGCCCGATCGAGGATCTCGGCAGCCACCGGACGCCAGTCGGGATCGACGGAGGTCAGCGTCGCCAGCCAGCGGCCGTCCTCGCGGCGCCGCACGGCCACCGGCACCTCGCCCACCCGGGTCTCGAGCCGGAAGACGCGCTCGCCGTGGCTCTCCGCCAGCGCCACCCCCGACGCGATGGTCGCGTGGCCGCAGAACGAGACCTCGGCCTTCGGGCTGTAGTACCTCATGGTCCAGCGATCTTCGCCGCTCGGTGCGAGAAACGCCGTCTCGGAGTAGCCCACCTCGGCCGCGATCCGCTGCATCTCCGCGGCCGGAGGCAGCGCGTCGCCGATCCAAACGCCGGCCGGGTTGCCGCCCTCGGGCCGTTCGCTGAAGGCCGTGTACCGCAGCAGGGTCGGACCGCTCATGCCTGACTTCGGCCGCTCGAGAGCGGCGCGCGCGCAGGCGGCCAGGTCACAGGCCGTGCCGCTCGGCGAACGCCAGCAGCGCCTGCTGGAAGATCTCGACCGGTGGCCGAACCAGTCCGGCGCCCACCTGGCCGATGCCGGCCTCGCGATGGGCGATGCCGGTGTTGACCCGCGGGGTGACGCCGAACTCGACCACCTTGCGCAGGTCGATGCCTACCGGCGTGCCCCGGAAGTCGAGCTGCGGAATGGTGAAGTGGGGGTGCTCGGCGACGGTGATGTCGTACATCTCGAGGGTGGCGTCGAGGGCGTCCCGGGGCGAGCCGCTGACGAAGGTGACGATCGCCGGCGCCGCGGCCATGGCGAAGGCGCCGATGCCGGCGGTCTCGGTGATCGTCGAGTCGCCGATGTCGGGATTGGCGTCGGCGGCGGTGAAGCCGGAGAAGTAGAGCCCGTCCGGGGTGGCCGCCGGGGCGGTGAACCAGGCGTCGCCGAGGCCGCTCACCCGGATGCCGAAATCGGTGCCGTTGCGCGCCATCGCCGTCACCAGCGTGCTGCCGTCGACGCCATGGGCGGCGTCGGCCATCGCCTTGCAGGCGGCCATCACCGGATTGAGCACGCTGAGCGCGTTGTCGCCGAGGAAGCGGACGACTTCGGCGGCGGCGCTTCGGTCGTCCGAGGCTTCTCCTACCGCCGGCGCCAGATGCTTGGTGAACAGCAGCGAGCCCGCCTTGTTCCGGTTGTGCCCCTCGTCGCCCATGTGCAGCGCCTCGGCCACCAGCGCGCGCACGTCGACGCCGCCCAGGCTGTCGAGCGCCCGGCCGACCAGCGGCGCCATCACCTCGTTCATCCAGCGCAGCTTGTCGAGCACCTCGGGCGCGAACGCGCCGTAGCGCAGCACCTTGCCGTAGCCTTCGTTCAGGTTCGAGTAGGCGCGATTGCCGCCCTCTGCGTTCTCGACCTGGTAGACCGCCATCGAGGCCGAGATCACGCCCGCCATCGGCCCGACCGCACGATGGTGATGGCAGGGCTCGAACTCGACCTCGCCCGCTTCGACCCGCTCGATCGCCTCGGTCTCGCTCGACGCCAGCCCCTCGAAGAGGAGAGCGCCGATGACCGCGCCGCGCAAGGGCCCGGACATTCGCGCCCACTCGATCGGCGGCCCGGCGTGCAGCAGCAGCGCGTCGCGCATGCCGGGGATGACGTCGCGCGCGACCGCGACGCCGGTCAGCATCGGCCGCGCCGCCGTCATGCGGCCGACCGCCTCGGAGTTGGCCCGGTCGATGTTCATCGCATTCTCTCCAGGATCGCCATCAGCTTCTCGTCGCCCCCGGCGGGCGGCCGCCAGTCGAGCTGCACCGCCTCGGCGCCCTGCTCGACGAGGCTGTCGTAGAACGAGTCGAGGCCGACGTTGACCGCCGCGAGCGGCGGCGCCAGCGAGCTCGGATCGACGCGCTTGCCCTGGGCGGCGGGCGCCGCGGCCAGCCGCGCGCCCACCCACGCCAGGCCCTCCGAGACGTCGCCGAAGACCCGCGCGCCGGCGGCCGCCAGGCGGTCGCGCTGCTCTTCGAGGCCCTGGGGGTCGGCGTCGGTGCCGACGATCAGGACGACGACGTCGGCGCCGCCCTCGGCCCGCGCCGCTTCGATCGCCGGGGCCAGCTCGGTTGCCGGATCGGGATGCGAGCCCTCGCCAAGGATCACGTCGAGCAAGATCAGGCCGGTCTCGGGATCCGCCGCCTCCTGGTGCAGGCGCCGCAGGCGCAGGTCCTGGTCCATCATCGGGTGGAGCCGGCCGACGGTGAACTCGTCGGCGCCGAGGTCGAGGATCGCGTGGCCGCGGCTGCGGCTCGCCTCGACCATCGGCGTCGCCCCCAGGATCGGCACGTTCGAATGGAGCGGCGACAGGCCGGCGAGGGTCTGCTGCGCCTCGAGGGCGAGCGTGCCGCCGGCGAACAGGCCGCGCAGGTAGCCGCTACGGGGCTCGACCCGGGCGGCCGCGGGGGGATCGTCGAGCAGCGCCACCGCCAGCCGCGCCGTTTCGCTCAGGCCGGCGCTGAAGTGGAGGTTGCCCTGCGAGCGCGGCGGGCCCGGATGGCCGATGAACTGGAAGACGACCGGTTTGCCCGCGCCGCGCGCCGCTCCCAGAAGTTGGCCGGCGACCCGGGGCGCGGGCGGCTTCGACATGACCACGATGACCGCCGTCTCCGGATCGCGACCCAGGAGGTCGAGAGCCTGGAGCGCGGTGATGCCGCCGACCCGCTCGGAGAGGTCGCGGCCACCGGTGCCGACGGCGAGCGAGACGCCGGCGCCCAGGGCGTGGATGCCGCTGCTGACGGCCTGGAGGCCGGTCCCGGAGGCTCCGACCAGCCCGATCTTCCCGCGCCGCACCCGGTTGGCGAAGCCCAGCCCGACACCGGCCAGGATGGCGGTGCCGCAGTCGGGCCCCATCACCAGGAGGCCGCGGTCGCGCCCCTTCTCCTTGAGCGCGACCTCGTCCTCGAGCGACACGTTGTCGCTGTAGAGGAAGACGTGGCGGCCGCGGTCGAGCGCCTGGTGGGCGACGCCGGCCGCGTACCGGCCGGGAACCGAGATCGCCACCACGCTCGCCGAGGGCAGGAGCCGGAGCGCGGAGTCGAGACCGTGGGGCCGGAACTCTTCGCCGCTTTCGCTCTTGCGGGTGGCGAGCAGCGAGTCCACCTGTGCCAGGGCTTCGGCCGCCGCCGCCTCGGTGGCCGCGCGCACCACCAGCACGAGATCGTCGGCGCCCGCCGCCTCGAGGTCGGGGTGGAGCAGGCCGTTGGCCTCGAGCAGCTCCCGGTTCGCCCGGGTGCCCATCACCACGCCGGCGTCCTCGATGCCGGGCAGCGCCGCCAGCGAGCTCTGCAGGTGCATGAGCACGATCGAATCGGCGTAGGCTCCGGGACGGATCTCGCAGAGGATCGGAGAAAGGGGAGGGCCCTCCCCTTTCAACCCCTCCATGGGACGTCGTGTGCCCGGAGGCCGGGTGCCGTCGTCGCTACGCTCCGCCATCTCGGAGGGCCTCTTCGATCATCTTCCCCCAGGCGAACAGAGCCTCGTCCTCCATCCAGCCGGCCGCGATCTGGAGCCCGAGCGGCAAGCCCCCCTCGCCCGCGCCGGACGGAATCGCCAGGGTCGGCAGGCCGCAGTGCGACCAGGGCAGGTTCATCACCGGATCGCCGGTCGAGTCGAGCCCGGGGGGCGCGACGCCGGGCGCCGCCGGCGAGATCCAGAGATCGACGCCGCGCTCGGCCATCGCGGCGGTAAGCTCGTCGCGCAGCCGCTCGCGCCCGGCGAGGGCCTCGGCCAGCTCGCCGGCCGAGACGTCGCGGCCCGCGGTGAGCAGCGCCACGGTCTTCGGGTGGTAGAGCGCACCGTAGTCGGCGTACCAGCTCCGGTGCACCGCCGCCGCCTCGGCGGCGACGATCAATCGATGGCGGCGCTCGACGTCGTCGAAGTCGGCCATCACCGGCACCACCTCGACGCGCAAGCCCCGGGCCGACAGCCGATCCGAGATGTCCTTCAGGTGCTGCAGCGACTGCTGGGTGGCGCGCTTGAGAATCGGCCCCTTGGGGATGCCGAGGGTCGGCTTGCCCGCCGCCGGCCGTGCGCTCCAGGCCGCGCACAGAACCGACGCCGCCAGCTCGGCACTCGACACGTCCGCGGTGAACACGCCGACGTGGTCGAGCGACGGCGCGAGCGGGATGACGCCGTCCCGCGAGATCCGGTCGTAGCTCGGTTTGTAGCCGACCACTCCGCAGTAGGCGGCGGGCCGGGAGATCGAGCCGATCGTCTGGGTGCCGAGAGCGAGCGGCGCGAGACCGGCCGCGACCGCCGCCGCCGACCCGCTGCTCGATCCCCCGGGGGTGCGTCCGAGGTCGTGGGGATTGCGCGTCGGTCCGGGCGCGAAGTAGGCGAACTCGGTGCTCACCGTCTTGCCGAGAATCAGCGCGCCCGCCTCCTTGAGCCGGGTCACGGCGGCGGACTCGGGGCCGTCGAAGAGATGGCTCGGCAGCTTGCTGCCGGCGGTGGTCGGCAGGCCGTCGGCCCGGAAGATGTCCTTGACTCCGACCGGCGCACCGAACAGGGGCGGCCGGGCCGGCGGCTCGGGGAAACGCTCGGCCAGGCGCGCGGCCTCGGCGCGCAGGCGCTCGAAGCGCCCGGGCTCGGGCATCAGCGACAGGATCTCCGGCTCGGCCGCGGCGCAGCGCCGTTCGAGACCCTCGACGTAGGCCGCGGGATCGAGATCGCCGCCGGCGAACCTCTCCTGTAGTGCGACCAGCGACTCCGGTGAGTACTCGGCTGGCATGCTGTGCCGGCGGCAGGGCGCCAAGCCCTCCCCTACGGCTCCGCCTCCTCGGGCCGCAGGTAGTCGGCGGCGAGCTGCACCGCCTGCACGATGTGCTGGTAGCCGGTGCAGCGGCAGAGGTTGCCCGACAGCGCCAGCCGGATCTCCTCCTCGGAGGGGTCCGGGTTCTGCTCGAGGAACGGCAGGAGGGTCATCAGGATGCCGGCGGTGCAGAAGCCGCACTGGAGGCCGTGGGCGTCCCAGAACGCCTGCTGCAGCGGGTGGAGCTTGTCGGGATCGTCGGTCAGGCCCTCCACGGTCCGCACCTCGTGGCCGTCGGCCTGGACCGCCAGCATCAGGCAGGAGCGGACCGGTTCGCCGTCGAACAGCACGGTGCAGGCGCCGCAGACGCCGTGCTCGCAGCCGACGTGGGTGCCGGTCAGGTCGAGCTCGTGGCGCAGGAAGTCGGAGAGCAGCAGGCGCGGCTCGACCCGGCGCTCGTGCCGGCGGCCGTTGACCGTTACCCGCAGCGGCGTGCGCTCGGTCATTCGCTCCCTCCGTGCGCCCGCTCGATCGCCCGCGCGAGCGCCCGCTCGGTCAGCACCCGGGCCAGATGGCGCTTGTAGTCCGCGGTCGCGTGAATGTCGGCGGTCGGCGCGATCTCGTGGACCGTGGCGTGCTCGGCGGCGGCTCGAATCGCCTCGGCAGTGAGCTCGCCGCCGGCCAACATGCCCGCCGCCTCGTCGGCCGCCATCGGCGTGTCGCCGGCGCTGAGATAGACCAGCTTCGCCCGGCGGCACTCGCCGCCCTCGCCCAGCGAGACGACGGCGGCGACCCCGGAAGTGGCGTAATCGCCGTGCCGGCGCGCCAGTTCGACGAAGGCGCAGCCGGTGCGCGGCGGCAGCGGCGGCAGCTCGATCTCGACCAGCATCTCCTCGGCACCGAGCTCGGTCGTCATCAGGCTGACGTAGAAATCCCGGGCGTCGATCCAGCGCTCGCCGGCCGGGCTCCGCAGCCGGAACCTGGCGTCCAAGGCGACCGCCGCGACCGGCAGCTCGGCCGCCGGGTCGGCGTGCGCCAGGCTGCCGCCGACGGTGCCCCGGTTGCGGATCTGCGGATGCGCGATCAGCGGCGCCGCCTCGTGCAGCAGCGGCGCCCGCTCGGCGATCAGCGGGTGGATCTCGAGCTGCCGCTGGCGGGTCATGGCGCCGATCGCGAGGCCGCCGGCCGGCGATTCGCGCACGTAGGCCAGCTCGCCGACGCGGTTGAGATCGACCAGGACGGCGGGCTGCGCGAGCCGGAAATTGAGCAGCGGCACCAGGCTCTGGCCCCCCGCCAGGAGCTTGGCGTCGAAGCCGTGCTCGGCCAGCAGGGCAAGCGCCGCGTCGACGGAATCGGGAGCCGTATAGCTGACGGGTGCCGGCTTCATGACTGGGCGTTCGAGGGGCGGACCGGAGGACCCGCGCAGTCTATTACACGCTCCCGGCCCGCCCTTGCGCCGCGCCCTGGATCGGCCCGATCCAGGCGGTAGACTGGGGCCTCCGTGACCTTCGAGATCGGCCTCGTCATCGGCATCCTACTGGCCGCGGTCGGCCTCTTCGTCTCGGAGAAGCTGCGGGTCGACGTCGTCGCCCTCATGGTGCTGCTGACGCTCGCGCTGACCGGCCTGCTCGAGCCCAAGCAGGCGCTCTCCGGCTTCAGCAACCCGGCGGTGATCACCGTCTGGGCGGTCTTCATCCTCAGCGGCGGGCTGGCGCGCACCGGCGTCGCCGGCATCCTCGGCCGCCAGGTGCTGCGGCTCGCGGGCAGCGGCGAGGTCAGGCTGATCGCCCTGATCATGCTGACTTCGGCGTTCCTGTCGGCGTTCATGAACAACGTCGGGGTCGCCGCCCTGCTCCTGCCGGTGGTGATGGACATCGCCAAGCGCACCGGCCGGCCGCCGTCGAAGCTGCTGATCCCGCTCGCCTTCAGCTCGCTCCTCGGTGGGCTCACGACCATGATCGGCACGCCGCCCAACATCCTGATCACCGAGGTGTTGAAGGAGAGCGGCATGGAGACCTTCGAGCTGTTCGACTTCGCGCCGGTCGGCGGCGCGGTGGTGGTCGGCGGCATCCTCTACATGATCGCCGTCGGCCGTCACCTCCTGCCGAGCCGCGATCCCGCCCGCGAAGGAGCGGGCCCCGGCCAAGACCTGCGTCAGCTCTACTCGCTCGGCGAGGATCTGAGCGTCATCCAGCTGCCGCCCGATTCGGCGCTCGACGGCGCCACCCTCGGCGAGAGCCGCTTCGGCTCGGCGCTCGGGCTGAGCGTGGTCGGCATCTTCCGGGGCGCCAAGAGCATCCTGGCGCCGGGTCCCGACATCGCGCTGCGCGCCGGCGACCGGCTTCTGGTCGAGGGAGCCCTCGATCAGCTCGCCGAGCTCCAGGGCAGGCAGTATCTCTCTTTCGAGGACGAGAACCTGGCCGTGGAGCGCCTGGTCTCCGCGGACATCCGGGTGGCCGAGGTCAAGTGCCTGGCCGGCTGCGGCCTGCTTCACCGGACCCTCCGCGAGCTCGACTTCCGGGACCGGTTCGGCGCCATCGTGCTCGCCATCCAGCGCGGCGAGGTGTCGCGGCGGACCGGGCTCGAGGCTCTTACCCTCGAAGAAGGCGACGTGCTCCTGGTGCAGGGTACGGCGGAGCAGCTCGACGCCCTGGCCGCCGAGCCCCACGTCGAGGTCGAGCGCCTGGCCGAGACCGCCGAGTTCGAGCTCGAGGGGCGGTTGATGGCGGTGCGGGTTCCGGAGCGCTCCGCCCTCGCCGGCAAGAGCCTGGCGGAGAGCCGTCTCGGCGATGCCTTCCGCCTGGGCGTGATGGGGATTGTCCGGGCGGGCGAGACCCGCCTCATGCCCCGCTCCGACGAGCGGATCGAAGCCGGGGACACGCTCCTGATCAAGGGGCGCCGCGAGGACCTCGAACGGGTCGAGGAGCTCCAGGCTCTCGAGATCGACGAGGCAGCCGATCTCGACCTCGACCAGCTCGAGTCGGACAGCGTCGGCCTCGCCGAGGCGGTGCTGGCGCCGCGCACCGGCTTCGCGGGCCGCAGCCTGCGCGACCTGCACTTCCGCGAGAAGTTCGGCCTGAACGTCGTCGGCATCTCGCGCGCCGGCGAGACCCTGCGCACCGGGTTGAGAGATCTGCCGCTGCGGCTGGGCGACGGGCTGCTGCTCCACGGACCCCGGCACAAGCTCAAACTGCTCGGCACCGAGCCCGACTTCATCGTCCTGACCGAAGAGGGCCAGGAGCCGGTGGACACGCGCAAGGCACCACTGGCCGCGCTGCTGATGGGCGGCGTGGTCGTCTCGGTCCTCACCGGGCTGATTCCGATCTACATCGCCGCGGTGGCGGGCGCGGTGATGATGGTGCTCACGGGCTGCCTGAGCATGGACGACGCCTACCGGGCGATCGAGTGGCGGGCGGTCTTCCTGATCGCCGGCATGCTGCCCCTGGGGCTGGCGCTCCAGGAGACCGGCGCGGCGCGCTTCCTCACCGACCAGGTGGTGGCCCTGGTCGGCAGCGGCTCCCCCCTGCTGGTGGTGGCCGGCCTCTACGTGGTGACCGCCATCAGCGCCCAGGTGATGCCGACCTCGGCCGCGGCCATCCTGATGGCTCCGATCGCGCTCAACACGGCGGCCGATCTCGGTCTGTCGCCCTACGCCCTGATGATGACCGTCGCGCTGGCGGCGTCGGCGAGCTTCATGAGCCCGGTCGCCCACCCGGCCAACGTCCTGATCATGGGGCCGGGCGGCTACCGCTTCTCGGACTA